>DAIENA010000002.1:12390-37021 GCA_027341315.1 archaeon
AACATTCAGTTCTTCAATTTGGTATTTTGCAATTTTTTGCATTATTTTAGATTTCCAAACCGCCCACATGTCGTAAGCAGAAATTAAAATTAAAAGTACAATTAAAATAGTCAAATTAAGGATTGGGACAAATATTGCTGCAATTCCGGGATATATTAATAATTCAGTTAAGTTGTGGACAACAATGTTTCTCTTGTAAATTTTGAAAACAGCAAGAGGAATTGCGATAAGTAATGAGATAATTGAAGCATATTTTATCTCGGGAAGAAAAGCAGTTAAAGAAATTCCAATTGCAAGAACGGAAACGACAAAAAACCATGTTTTCATGACAGCTTTTGCTTTAATCTTAATCAAAATAAAAATCAACGATATTGCAATTATCAATGAAAACAAAACTGAAATTAATATTGACGTTAAATCCGTCGAAGAATTGTTTTCCTGAAAACCCATTCCGTACGGCATGACTTTCCCGGTCGCGTTCACGATTTTTCCGTCGACAATTTTTTGCGTCGTATACGAATTGATAACAAAAAGTCCTATGAACTGTGCAAGAATAAACATTAACAAAATTATTATTGTTATTTTTCTATTGTGTTTCATGAATCAAAAAGGAAAATTAATTTTAAAAATATGCGCTTTAAGTTTTTATTTCAATCTCAAAGTTTCCAGGCCTCTTGGAACGGTTGTTTCAATTCGATTAACTTTGTAAATTGATGAAGCAAGGTCAAGAGATTTTGAAACTTCTCCGTGATTTACAATTACTCTTTTTGGTCTTGGTTCCATATTTTTTATGTAATTCATAAGTTCGTTTCTTCCTGAGTGCGGAGAAAGACCGTTGACAAGTTCAACTCTTAAATTTACATTTATTGTTTTTGTTCCGGTTTCGTCTTCGATTGTTACCTGTTTTGCTCCTTCCTGAAGTTGTCTTCCAATTGAGCCGGGTCCCTGATAACAACTTAAGATTAAAAGGTTATTTGGATTGTCTGCAAAATGTTTTAGATATTCAACCGACGCTCCGCCGACGAGCATCCCCGACGTTGCAATAACAATACAAGGTCCGCCGTCGATAACTTCTTTTCTTTCCTGAGGGGAGCCGACTCTTGAAAAAACTTCTGAAGTAAAAGGATTGTTGTCCTGAAAAACCTGGTTTCTTATATTTGAAGATAAGAAATCCGGATATGCCGTGTGAATTGCATTAATATCCCATATCATTCCGTCGATGTACATCGGGATTTTTGGAAGAGCGCCGGTTCTAATCGCTTCGTCGACTCTAAGAAGTGTTTCCTGTGCATGTCCAAGTCCAAGTTCGGGAAGAAGAACTTTTCCGCCTTTCTCGACGGTCTCGCGAACTAATTTTATAAATAGCTCGTCGGTAACTTGTCTTGGAGGAAGAACGTCGTTTTTTCCGCCGTAAGTGGATTCAATTTGAACAGTTTCAACTCTTGGAAATTTATTTACCGCCTGGTCTAAAAGTCTTGTTCTTCCGTATTTGGTGTCTCCCGAATAAAGAAAATTGTGGGAGCCATTTCCTATATTAATATGAACTTGAGAAGAACCAAGAACGTGACCCGCGTTATAAAATGTAATTCTTATGTCAGAGGTAATATCATGAACCTCATTGTAATTCAAACAAATTGTTCTCTTTACCATTTCTGAAACATCCACTGAAGAAAATAAAGGGGTTGCTGCCTGTTTGTACGAGACGCCTATAAAATCGAGTGCAAGTAAAGACGCGATGTCCCTTGTTGGTGCAGTCATATAAGCCGGGCCTTTGTAACCCATTTTGTAAAGGTAAGGCAAAAGTCCGCTGTGGTCAAGGTGCGCGTGAGAAAGAATTACTGCGTCTAACCTTGAAATGTCAAATTCAGGAATATCAAAAACCGGAAACTTATCTTTCCCGCTTGACGCGACGTCGATTCCGCAATCGAGAAGAACTTTTGAGTTTGGCGTCTGAAGTAAAAAACAACTTCTTCCGACTTGTCTTCCTCCGCCGAGAATCGTCACTCTCGCCCATCCGTCGGACTTTTCCTGAGTCCATCCGGAATAAATTTTTTCTCCGACTTCGTTCAAGAATTTTTTTCTGTCTTTATTTCTTGCATAAAGAACACTTCTTATGTTTTCGGTGATTTTGGATTTTATTGCAGGACTTCTTTGAACAATGGGGGTCCATAATGTTGTTTTTTTTATTTCTTCCAATATTGAACCCTGTTTTCCGATGACGAGTCCGGGTTTTTTTGCTTCGACCGTTACGGAACTTCTGTGAATGTCAAATAAAATTTGGGTGATTTCCGCTTCTTCGGGGACGATTTCTTTTATTTTTTTTTCAGTTATTTCTTTGTCTAAAAGTATTTTTTCGTCGGCCCTTAATTCAATTCTTTTTTTTAAATCTCCGACTATCTCCTTTATTTTTGCGTCGGCGTTCTTGAAAAAATTCTCGTTTTTGGTATACAAAACAATGTTTGCCCCTTCGAACGTGCTTTCAGAAATTTCTCCGTGAAGCCGGTCTGTAATGTTTTTTAAGATTTCTAACATTTTAATATTAATTTGAAAAATTATTGGTCTTTGTATTCAGATTCAATCGACTGGGTAACAACTTTTTTAATTCCTTCTTTTGTAATTGTATAAACATCAATTCCGTGTCCCGAGCCAACGTCTCTTTGTGTTGAAGATTTTATCGCTTCTTTAGCAAGTTCAACCCCTTCTTTAACTGTCAATCCTTTTTTATATTGTCTTTCAAGAAAACCTAAAACGTACGGCATTCCGGAACCAAAATTAGCGTCGTAATCTTCTACCTGTAAAACGCTTCCCGCCGGTTCTATTGTATAAAGCTCTGTCGATCCATCCGGGTTCACCCCTCCGATAAGATTTCCCACCTGCATCATTGATTGTCTTGCGCCGGAGTAAAGAATTGTTCCTAAAAGATTTGCTGCTTGTCTTACTGTGGACTTGGATCTGGAACGAAGTTCCTTTAATTTTAATTCTGCCGGTAAAATTTTGGTAATTCTTTGTGCATCAGAGACGCTTCCCGTAAAAGACAATAAAAGAAAGTCGCTTATCGGAATTGTCTTCAGATAATTTTTTCCAACCACTAAAGAACTTCCCGCAGTTATTTGCCGGTCGGAAGCCATCACGACTCCGTCTTTACAAACAATTCCTAAAATTGTTGTTCCCGTTTTTAGAACGTTTTTTTTAAAATCGTCATCCATTTTCTTATGAAAATTCTTAAGAATTTATAAAATTAATTGGAACTAATAATTTATAAAGATTTCTATTGGGTTTTTTAGAGAACTCAATTTTTGGAGAATTATCAAGAACATTTATTAATGCTCAAAATTTAAAAAATTAATGGTAGAATTTTTAAGACGAAAGTTAAAAAATGGAGTCAAGGTGATAATGGAAAAAAGAGAACTTCCGGTTGTTTCTTTATCAATTACAAACAAGTTTGGTGCAGGATATGAAAAAAATGAAATAAAGGGAATTGCTCATTTTATTGAACATTTGCTTTTTACGGGAACAAGAAAAAGGAAAAGTGAAGAAATATCAAGGGAAATTGAAAAAAGAGGGGGAATTCTAAATGCATTTACCGCTCATGAGGTTACCAGTTTTTGGTTTAAACTTCCTTCAGAACATTTATTTTTTGGTCTTGATGTTCTGATTGATATCCTTACAAATCCCAGTTTTGATAAGGAAAAATTTGATAAGGAAAAAAAAGTGATAATTGAAGAAATAAAAATGTATCACGATGATCCAAAATCCCATGCTTTTGAACTAATTGAAAAAAATCTATTTGAACCTCCATTTGGGAGTCTTATAATCGGAAATAAGGAGACCGTTTTGGGACTTGATAAAATTTTTGTTGAAGAATATTTTAAAAAAAATTACAACCCTAAAAATTTTATTGTAACACTTGTTGGTAATGCGGATTTTGATAAGGTGTGTGAGTATTTTGAGAAAAATCTTAAATCAAATGAGAAAGAGTATGGAAAAATACAAATAAAAAAGAAGAATGGAGATAGTGTTGAAAAAAGAAAAGGTATTGATCAGGCGCATGTCGTTTTTGCAGCGCATGCACCGCTTAGAGAAGAAGGTAAATATCCTGCTCTAGAAGTTTTAGACACTTATCTTACCGACGGTATGAGTTCAAAATTGTTTTTGGAGATAAGAGAAAAAAGAGGGCTTGCCTATTCAGTTAAAGGGGAGATTGTTTCGGAGAAAAATTATTCATACTATGCTATTTATGTTGGAACAATTCTAGAGGCTTTTGAAGAAGTAAAAAAACTTATCCTTCAAGAATTGAAAAACGTTGAAAATATGGAAGAAAAAGATTTAATCGTGGCAAAAGAAAGATTAATCGGATTAAATAAAATTAGCCAGGAAGAGAGTAGTGAAGTTATGAATGAACTTTTATTTTCAGAATTATCCGGAAAAGCTGAGGATTATTACAGTCATGACGAAAAAATAAATTTGGTAAAACTTGATGATGTAAAAAAACTTGCCAAAAAGTTTTCAGAAGATTATAGTTTTGCAAGTGTTATTCCGGAGAAATAAGTTTTAATAAAATAAATTTACTCTTTTCCGCTAATTCCGTGATTTTTTTTGAACCGGATAATTTTTTCGACGAAACCTTCAATTTTTTGTTCGTGTGAGACAATAATTAATTGTTTTATGTTTAATTGTTCGAGCACGTTTCTCATTTTGTCGAGCTGTTGTTCGGAAAATCCGTCGGTCGGTTCGTCGAGAATTACAAGTTCTCTTGTTTTTATTTTACTCATCAAAGAATTTATTATCTGATTTAATGCAAGCCGATATGCAAGAGCGATTGCAGTTCTTTCTCCTCCGGAAAGATATTCATAGTCAATTTCATAATCTCTTTGTTCAATTATTGGTGTGAATTCGTCGGTTAATCTGACGTTAAAATTATCTGAAACAAGCGTTTGAAACCATTCTGAGAAAAGTCGTGAAAATTCTTTTCTTAAAGAGTTCATTACATTTTTTTCAAGGAATGAAATAATTGAAACAAATTTTTTGTTTATCCAATTTTCAAGTTCAGAAATATAATCTAATTTCTTTTTTATTTCCTCAACTTTTTTTAGTTTTTCCTGTAATTCATTAATCGACCTTGAATAAACTTCAATTTCTTTTTTCGTTTCAGCAAGTTTTATCTCCGAAAGTTTTTCTTGTTTTAAGGATTCCTTCACATTTTTTTCTTTCTCGTTGAAAAGAGCGTCGAACTTTGACAAATCGAAAAGGGACTGGTTAAGAGACTCAACGTGTTTTTCTATGATAACAATATCCTTGCCTAAAAATTCATTTTCTTTTTCGGATTCTTTTAATTTTTTTTCTTTCTCAGAAATTCCTTCATACTTCATTTTTAAAATTTTTAAATCAACCAACTTTTTTTCACCCTCTGAAATTTTCAGTTCAATTTCCTTGAGGCTTGCTGATATATTTTTTCTTTCATTTTCAAGCTCTTCCATTTTTCTTTTCGATTGGGAGATTTCATTGTAGGATTTGTTCATAACATTTGCTCTATGAACAGAATCAACATCCTGGTAACACGTCGGACAAACCTTAAGCTCTGACATTGTTTCATGAATTTTTTTATGTTCAGCTTCTTTAATTTTAAGGCTTTCTATTTCGGAATTTATCTTTAAGTTTTTCTCAGAGATTCCCTCTTTTTCAATTTTTAATTTTTTGATTAATTCCTCCGACTCTAAAATTTTTTTCCCATCAAAATTAAGGAGTTTAAATTCATCAATTTCTTTTTTTATTGTTTCAACAATTTTTTTATTTTTTGAAAAATTTTCTTTTTTTGATAAAAGGAGTATCTTTGATTTTCCAAGCTCCTGTTTTAGTTCATTCTTTTCCTCAATTTTTTTTGAAACCTCCTCTTTTTCCTTTTCTTTGGATATTCTTATCATCTTTTTTTCTGTAAAATCTTTTTCCAGGTTAACCGTTAATTTTTTCATTCCTTCAAGCTCCCCAATTTTTTTTAAAATTGTTTTTTTGTCTTCATCAATAGTGGAAGTTACCCCTTCCATAACTCTTCTTTCTTCTCTTAATTTCAGTCTCAGTACTGCGGAATTTTCAAGAATTGTTTTGTATTTATCTATTCCAAAAACATGCCTTAATGTGTTTAACCGCACCTCCGCGTCTTCGGTGATTATTTCTTTCATTTCTTCCTGCGGAGTGTAAACTGTGAATTTGTACAATAAATTTTGTTTTTTTGAAAATTCCTGAGGGTAATTTAAAATTTCAAGAATTTTTTGCTTCAATTCTGTGGTTGAAAGTTCAACTTTATTTTCATCAATTGTTATCGCGGAATAATCCTGTGAAATACTTTTTCCTTTTTTTAATTTTCTTTCAACAATTATTTTTTTTCCGTCAACTTCAAATTCAAGAGTCACTCCGCCGGTTTCTTTTCCGTTTCTTAAAAGCGCGGAACCTTTTTGCCCTGGCTGAAGACCGAAAAGCCCAAACTCGATTGCAAGAAGAACGGAAGTTTTTCCGGAACCGATGTCTCCAGATAAAAGCGTCGACCCGGCTTCAAGTTCGACTTCTTCATGTTCATAACTTCTTATGTTATCAAGGATTATTTTTTTTATTATCATTCTATCTTTAAAATTTTTTTTGATTCTTCGATGAGTCGTGTATTAAAAGAATCTACGGTTTCTCCTTCCTGTTTTTCTATTGAGAGTGTGTTCATTAATTGCGGAATAAATTTGTTGAAGTCTGAAGGGTTCTCACTGGAGTATTTTTTAATTCCTTCTTCTTCGATATTTTCTTTGTTTTTTATTTCAATGTTTAATTCCACCTCGCTAGTTTTTAAGTCATGTGTGTTTTTTAAGAAAAAGTAAGCACCATTTTCAAAACAAAAATTTTCTATTCTTTCAAAATTTATATCCGAGATTTTTTGGTTGTCCAGAACTCCTGAAACTCTTAAGAGAATTAATTTGTCTTTTAAATTTCTCTTTTTAAGTTCATTTAAAATTTCCTCGCTTCCGAGTATTCCATTTTTTATTTCGAAGTCTAACGAAATTATTTCCTTAATTTTTAAGTCTATTTTTTCGAATGGATTTCCAAGCTCCGTGTCGACGATATAAAAACTTCCGTTTTCAAGTGTTTCCAATTCGCTGAAATTATTTGGAAATACCGGTCCGGGATAAACAAGATTTTTGTATCTAAAGTCGACGTGTATGTGCCCGAGTGCGTAATAATTTGATTCGGGAAGTTTTTCAGTTTCGACGCATTCAATCGGAAGAACCCCTCTGACTTTGTCCATTGTTGTATGCAACATTAATATTTTAAACATTCCGGGAGCGTCGTTTAATTTTAATTTTTTTATGTCTTCAACTTCGAGTCCGGATTTTTTTCCGGGGTATCCGTAAATTGCGATTCCGTTGTGGACGGTCGGGGAAAGAACAATTTCATTTTCTTTTACCTCCGCGTCAAAAACATTTTTACAAAATCCGGCTTTTTCCAAAACATCCAAAAAAGTTTTTCCTGATGCGGAGTAGTCGTGCGAACCGGCGATTACGAATACCGGGATTTTCGCATCTTTGATTTTTTTAAATTCGGCGAAAGTTTCTTTTAAAATTTCTATCGGAGGATAAGCTGAATCGAATAAGTCGCCGGCTATCAAAATAAAATCTACTTTTCTTTCAATGCAAGTTTCAACAACTTTTTGGAAAGCCATAAAATTTAAATCCTGCATCGGCCCTTGTCTCCAGCTTCCAAGATGCACATCTGCAAAATGAGCAAAGTGTACCATTTTCTCTTAAGAAATCAAAATTGAAGAGGTATTTAAAGATAATTGAGGGAAATTATATAAAGAGCATTTTTTTATTACAAAAGTGGCAGCGGTAAAATTTATATCCAAACTCCTGAAAGTTGAAGACGTGAATGAGAGCACAAAAATTCTTCATTTTTCGTCTCCGGAAAATTTTGAATTCAGAGCGGGGCAGTACGTGATGATTGCTTTTTATTCCGACGGAAAACGGATTTTGCGTTCTTATTCTATTTTTTCATCACCCTATGAAAAAGATGAAATTTCTTTTTATCTAAAAAAAGTGGAAGGAGGGTATGCTTCAAATTTTTTATTTAATATGAACGTTGGAGATGAAATTGAAATGAAAGGTCCGTTGGGAAATTTTGTTATTGAAGAGAGCTCCAAAAATATTTTTTTTATAAGCACCGGGACGGGTTTTGCGCCTTTCATGAGTATGATAGAGGAATTGTTTCAAAAAAAGTTCAGCGGAAAAATTATTTTAATCCGGGGTCACAGAAGAGAGGAAGATTTAGTTTGCAATGAGAGACTAAAAAAAATTTCATCTCATTTGAATTTTGAAATCTATAACGTTTTGAGTAAATCAGAAAATAAAAATTATGAATTCAAGGGGCACGTTCAGGATTTCTTGGAAGAAATTGTTCCTCCAAACTTTAACGGAGATTTTTACATTTGCGGTCTGAAAGAAATGGTTTTTCAGGTGCGGGAAAAACTTCATTCGCTCGGAATTTCAGACGGCCAAATTTTTTTTGAGAGGTACGACTAAGTTTAAGAATATTGAATTACTCTTGTTAAAATGATTGTGGTTGAAACTTATCTTAAAGAGTCTCTGGGCAAAGGAATTGGATTATTTAGTAAAAAATTTATTAAGAAGGGAACCGTTATGTGGAAATATAATCCTATTGTGGATATAATAATTAACAAAAAGGACATTCCAAAACTCATGAAAAAATTTTATAATACTTATGCAGTAGAAGTAGATAAGAACAGAATTATGTTAAATACAGACAATGCAAGATTTGTTAATCATTCAAAAAATCCAAATATGAAAAGTTTTGGCAGATTTGATAATAATATTGCAATTAAAAACATAAATTCTGGTGAAGAAATAACTATAGATTATGAGAAAATGGATGGCAAAATTAATTTCAGGGATTCGGAGAAAAATAAAAAATGAAACACATTTATATAATTCATGGCTGGGGTTTTGACTCAAGTATGCCCTGGATAATCTGGCTCGAGGGAGAACTTCGACGTAAGGGATACGAAGTTCATTCATTTGACATGCCAAACACTGACGAACCCACAATTGAAATCTGGGTTAAATTTTTGGAGGAAAATATTTCTGTTGTCGACGAAGAAACGTTTTTTGTCGGGCATAGTATCGGCGCGCAGACAATCATGAGGTTTTTGGAAAAAAGTCATAAACATCTTTTAATTGGGGGATGTGTATTTGTTGCACCCTGGCTTGATTTAATCGGACTAGGTTCTGACGAATTGAAAATTGCGCATCCGTGGCTCGACAATAAGATTGATTTTTCAAGAGTTCTTGACCATACGGGAAACATTGTCTGTATTTTTTCAACTAATGATCCATATGTTTCGCCCCGCGAATGGAAAAAATTTGAAGAAGGTTTGAAGGCCAAGGTTATAATAAAAAAAGATTTTGGACATTTTGAAGATACAAAAAAAATTCCTGAAATTTTAGAATTTTTAAAGTAAATTATAACTTTAATTCCCACACAAATAATTTTTCAAAAAATAATTTTTTTTCGCCGACGAGAGTTTTTTTGAAATTCCCCCATTTTACTCCGCGCGTCAACGATGAAGTTAACAAAAAAATTTGCCCATTTTTTTCTAGATATTCAGGTAATTCGATGAGAAATTGATTAATTATTTTGGAACCGGTTTTTCCGCCGGTTGTTGCAGTTTGTGATTTTTTATCTTCCATTTTATCTTCCGGAAGATATGGGGGGTTAAAAAAAATCACGTCGAACTTTCCGACAACTTTTGAAAACAAATTGGATTCGAATACATTCAATTTTTTTTCTTTGCATAACTTAACCGCCTCGGAATTTATATCGACGCCGACGAGAGTTTTGAATCCGAATTTTTTTAAATTTTCCAAAATGTAACCGGAACCGACTCCGATTTCGAGTATTTTTACGTCTTTGTCTCTTAAATTTTTTTTAAGGACGTCAAGCATCAAGAACGTGTCGTCAGATGGTTCGTAAATCATGAAATTTATCCGAACAGTCCGTTAATAAAATTTACGAGTTCGGATTTAAACAAAATTACCATTGCAAGAATTCCCAAAAGAACGAAGAGAGTCACAACGAGAGTGATTGTTAAAGTTTTACTTTTTAATGTTTTAGGATTTTCTTCTTCGCCATAACTTGAAATTTTTTGCAGGGGTCTATTTTCAACTTCTTTTTTTTGCTCCACTCCGGATGTGTTTGGGACTTTTGTTTGGGCAGATTGAGTGATTATTTTTTCGTCCTTTTCTTTTTTTTGGAAAATACCTTTTTTCTCGTCGGGTTTTCCAGTATTTTTTTCATCCGACTTTCCAGTATTTTTTTCCTTTGATTTATTTTCGTTCAAAATTTGGGCTTCGGAAATACCTTTTTGGAGGTAAAGATAAGCTCTCGCGGCGTCTTCAATTTCCTCTTTTTTATATCCCGCCTGATAAAAACTCATCATCGCTTCTTTTAGTGTTTGTCCTCTTTCAAGCGCACTTTTCAACCCCCCGAGAATTTCCTGGTTTGTCAGTAAATATTCTTCCTCTTTTACCATGAATTAAATAAGGACAGAGCGTTTAAAAATTTGTCTTATAGGTTTATTCTCCAAAATCCTTTTGGTTCATCATCTCCGTCATGAAACCATTCTCCAAAAATCTCTTTTGTATCTTCAACTATATTTCCTTCGTAATTTATGGTACTAAAATTAGAGTCATATTTCATTCCAATTCTCCAGTCAGGTGTTAAACTATTTTCATAATATAATTTATCAAATTTTATTTTATTAAACTTGGTTATATATCCATATCCAATAAACTTTTGATTTTTTCTGCCTTCTGCCAAGACGCAATCTCTTCCATTCAATGTAAAAGTTCCAACTTCGGAATCGTAATCAAAAATTATCTTGAAAAATTCCCTTCCTTTTTCTTTGTCAGGTCCGTGTACGAAAAAACCTTCTTTTTCGCCTTCAAGTAGTTCTTTCAATCCCATGAAAAGTTTAGTTTTTTAAAGTTTATAAAAATTTATATTTTCAAAACGTCGCCGTTTTTCATTAGATGAGAACTTTCTCCGAGTTCATAGTCAAATTCTTCTCCCAGGTTTATCAGAGGCTCTTCTTGTTCCTGGGAACCATGCGCCGGAATCAGATGTTCCGGTTTTAGAATTCTTATCATCTCCCTCATATCTTCACGACTTCCGTGTCCGTGAACGTGGACGTCCGATTGAAGTTTGACTCCCATTTTTCTCAGTTTACTATCGAGTTTTTTTCTTGATTCGATATTTACTTCAGTTGGAATCACACTTGAAGAAAAAATTAAATTGTCGCCTTCACGGAATTGAAAACTTGTTTGACCTTTTGAAATTCGGTCTAATATAGAATTTTCCTCTCCCTGGTGACCCGTACAAACCACAATATATCTCCCGCGATTTTCCTCCACTTTTTTTAACATTGAATCTACTTCCCGTCGGTATTTTACAATTCTTATTTTATTTTTGAACGGGCATTTTCCAATTTGAATTGCGCAGTTTACATATTTTGCAAGGCTTCTTCCTAAAAAAATAATTTCCCTCTTTGTTCTTTGGGCGATTTTAACAATATTATTTAATCTTTCAATGTGGCTTGAAAATGTTGTTATAAAAATTGCTTTTTCTCCGCGAGTTATTTTTGAGAATGCCTCCTCAAGAAGATGCTCTGCAACTTTTTCTCCTCCAGGTTTTTTTTCAGTTCCAGAATAAAGCGAATCCATTACAAGAGCTTTTACTTTTTGTTTTCCTATTTCCTTCAATCGTCTGTAATTCGGAGGAAGTCCAAGTGTCGGGTAATTATCAAATTTTAAATCAAGGGCATAAAAAAATACCCCCTCATTTGTGTGAAGTGCGACGTAAGCGCAGTCAATTGTTGAGTGTGTTGCATTAACAAATTCGACGACAATTTCCCCGTTTTCCGTTTTTATTTTGTGAGTTGAATTGGCGTGCACGGATTTTATTTTGTTGTTTACTTTTATTTTTGAATCTTCGATTAATGATTCTAAAACTTTTATTGTAAAAGGCGTTCCGAAAACGTCGACATTTGGATACCTGCTTATTAGAAAGGGCAACCCTCCGACGTGGTCCAGGTGTGCGTGAGAAAGAAATATTCCCTTGACTTTTCTTCGCCAATCCAGTTTATCGAGAACTCGGTCGTCGGGAACTCCTCCGACGTTTCTTAAGCCCGGCAGACTATATCCAATTTTTTCTGTCTCCTGGAGTTCAATTATTCCTGGAAGAAAAAAACCGCAATCAAAAATAAACACGCTTTCGCCGACTTTAACTGCAGTCATATTTTTTCCGACTTCTTCGTAACCGCCGATTGTGCAAATTTCCATTTTATAAAATAGTTATGAAGATTTGGTTTAAAATGGTTTTGGAAATTAATTGGCTTCAACGGACATTTCTATGATTTCATCTGTAAGAAAATTTCCATTTTCAAGAACGAGTTTTTCAAGAATCTCCAAATTTTTCTTGTGCTCTCTGCAGTAAGAGAGTTCTACAGAAAAAAATTTGGGGTCTTTAACTTTTATATTCAACTCCAGACATTTAAACATTTTTGTAACTTTTTCAAATTTCTTGCAATCTTTAGTTCCAATTAAATATTCTCTATACTCAAAACCAGAAGAATTGCAAACATAACAGTGGTGATTTTTTTCTGAACCTAATTTTACTGGTTTAGGCTCGCTTTCTTTGTAAAATAAAACTTCTATATTCATTAAGATTTTATTAAGAAAAGATATTTAAGGATTTGGAGTTTTCATTATATATGAAATCTTTAATTCCGTCGCACAGAGAAAAGAAAAGATATCTCCTTCTTCGCGGGGAAAATCTCAAAAAAAATGTTCCTCTTGCGATAAAAGAATTCGTCGGAACTTTGGGCTTGAGTGAAGCGTCACCGACGTGGATAAAAGAAAATGTATTATCTGTTAATCGAAATTCAGTCGACAAAGTCAAGGCGTCGTTTGCGGTTTTTCCTGAAAAAATTGACGTCGTGAAAATTAGCGGAACGCTTAGAAGTCTTGGTTTTAAAAATTAAATAAAATTATTCTTTCTTTTGAATTAATGTAGGATTAAAGTAATTATAATCCACACAAAATAGATGGAGGCTCCATAGCCCCTTTTCTTTTTATGAATTTTTTTGTTAAGTATTTTATTCGAAAATTTACTTAACTGGTTTCATGTCTTTCCAGGCAAGTTCAAACATTTGTTCTAATGCAGAAGCGAAGAATTCCGTGTTTATCCAGACGCCGACATCGTAGTTTGGATGGAACTTTTCGTCGTCTAAGAGCATAAACATTATCTGGTTTGAATCTATAATTGTGAATCTTGCTTTGAAGTTTTCGATGCTTCGAACTTCGGCAACCTTTTTCAACTCTCTTGCAACCTGGAGGTTATTTTTGTCAATAGGGGCAGCAATTCTTATTTTAACTCCCCTCTTTTTTACTTTCTCGAAACTGGACATAAGAATTTCAAGCTTTCGGTTCAATCCTTCGGAAGTTGTAACCATTGTTATTGTTTTTTCAGCGTCTCTAACCATCATATCTAGGTGATTGTACAAATTCTGTCTTCCTTTTAGACTTCCGGAAAGGTCCGAAGGTTCAACAAATTTTATTCCTTTTGTGAACAACCCGGTTAATTCATCAAGAACTTCGTCGCCCTTAAGAGTTTCGAGTCTTCTTGTTTTTTCTTTTGCATCAACCATCAAATTTTTCTTTACTCTTTCCACAACTTCTTCAGGTTTTAATGCAACAAACTTAATTGGTTTACCAACCTTCATTATGATAAATCCTTTCTTTTCCAAGGACTCAAGAATGTCATAAGTACGTGATCGCGGAACGTCCGAAATCGTTGAAAGTTCCCCGGCAGTAGAAGTTCCTCTTGACAACAACGCTGTCCAGACTTTTACTTCGTATAGGTTCAAATCAAAAATCTTTCGCAGTCTGCCTAAAAATTCATCCTTAACTATCATTTTCTTATCTTCATAAGAAGTTTTAGTTTTTAAATATTGCTATTCTGAAGAAGTAATCTTAATCGTTACTCCCATTCAGTCTAACAATTTGGATTTTTCCATCAAAGTTTTTAATTTTAAAATTTTCAGTTTCTCCTCGGGAATTTACTTGTTTTTCATAAAATTCAATCTTATCCGAGTTTGTTCGCGTTTTTATAAATTCTTTTTGTTTCTCTAAAATTTTTTGAAAATTTTTGTTTATTATAAGATCCAAATTAATCAAATCATTTTTATTTAATCCGAGTTTTTTTCTGAACGCCTGGACGTTTCTTGATATCTCTCTTGCGTAACCCTCGGATTCGAGTTCGGAATTTATGTTAAAATTCATGTTCACTTCCAATTCCTTATTTCCACTATTTTTTTCCGTAAACTTTTTCACGTTTAATTCCTGCATAATTATCTCTTTTAAGTCTGAGGAAAGTTTCAACTTTGAAGACACTTCAACTTCTGAAAGAGGCCACTTTAACGGAACGTTATTTTGATCTCTTTGTCGCAACCCAATTGAAACAATTTCTTTTGCATAGTCCATCTGGGACTCCAGGTTTTCATCGATTTTACTTTTCTCGAGTTTGGGCCAGCTTTCAAGATGAACCGATTTGTTTTTTCCATTGAGAGTTTGATAAATTGTTTCTGCGGCAAAGGGAATCAACGGCGCGATAGTTTTCGAGAGTTCGTTTAAGACAAACCTCAAAGTTTTTTTTGCATTTTTGTCGTCGTCGTTAAATCGGTCTCTCGAATTTCGAACATACCATGTCGAAAGATTCTCAATAAAATTTTTTATTTCAATACAGGTTTTGATTGTGTTATATTCCTTAAGATTTTTTTCAACTTCTTTTATGAGGGAATTCAATTTTGAAATTATCCACCTGTCCATATAATTTTTAGATTTAACATATTTGTCGTCGGTTTTTTCTTTATACATTGAATAAAAGTTATTTACATTGTAAAGCAAAACCAAAACTTTTTTGTAAGTTTCTTCAAGGCCTTTTTCCGAAAAGTTGAAATTGTCTGCACTCATAACAGAAGACTGCAGTAAATAAAATCTCAGCGAATCCGCCCCGTATTTCTCAATCACTTTTCCCGGGTCTGGGTAATTCTTTTTTGATTTTGACATTTTTTGTCCGTCCTCGGCCAAAATTGTTCCGGTCGTTAATACATTTTCAAACGGAATTTTATCAAAGAGAATTGCTGAAAGAACAATCATATAATAAAACCATGCTCTTGTCTGTCCGATATATTCGACGACGAACTGTGCCGGGAAATTTTTTTCAAAAAATTCCTTGTTTTCAAAAGGGTAGTGAAACTGTGCAAACGTCATTCCGCCGGATTCAAACCAACAATCGAGAACTTCAGGAATTCTTGAGTACTCTTCGCCGTCAATTTCAAATTTCACTCCGTCCAAAAAATCTTTATGGAGGTCAATTTCTCCCTTGGGCAAATTCTTTGCATATTTTTTTAATTCACTTATTGAACCAACCACTTTTATTTTTCCCGACGCTGATTTCCATATCGGAATTGCACTTGCCCAATATCTGTTTCTTGTAATGTTCCAGTCCGGAGCGGTCTCAATATTATTTTTCATTCTTCCCTCTTTCAAAAATTCCGGAATCCAATTAATTTCTAAATTTAATTCCTGAAGTCTATTCTTTATTTTGTCTATATTTACAAACCATGCCGGAAGCGCACGATACATCAATTTGGTGTCACATCTGTAGCAAAATGGATACTCATGTTCTATTTTTTTTGAAAGAATAGCTTTTCCTGCTTTTTTCAAATCAATCACAATTTTTTCGTTTGTGTCGTGAATATATTCTCCGGCATAGTCCGTCACGTCGTTTGTGAAATTTCCTTTTTCGTCGACGGGCTGGACCATTGGAATTTTATATTTTCTACAGACAAGGTTATCATCTTCACCAAAAGCGGGGGCAGTGTGGACGATTCCTGTTCCGTCTTCGGCGGTTACAAAATCTCCTAAAATAAATTGGAATGCGTTTTTAGTATTTTTAAAATATGGATAAAGCGGTTCGTATTTTTTTCCTTCAAGTTCTTTTCCTTTTACAATTTTTTTTATTTCATACTCTGCGGCGGACTTATAAAAATTTTTAACAAGCTCTTTTGTAATTATGTACACATTTTTGTCTGACTTGTCTTTTACAAAAGCGTATTCCAATTTTGGATTAACAGTCAATGCAAGGTTCGACGGGAGCGTCCATGGCGTCGTCGTCCACGAGAGTGCGTAAGTATCTTTCTCGTCGGAAATTTTGAATTTAACGACAACGGAAATGTCTTTTACATTTTTGTAAGAGTTGTCCATTGCAATTTCAGATTTTGCCAGAGGTGTTGAGCATCTTGGGCAGTACATTAAAATTTTTTCGCCTTCATACATGTACCCTTTTTCATAAAGCTCTTTGAATGCCCACCAAATTGATTCGATGTATTCCGTGTCCATTGTTTTGTAGCCATTTTTGAAGTCGACCCATCGTCCAATTCTTTCAATCGTTTTTTCCCATTCCTTTGCAAATGTTAAAACTTCTTTTCTGCAAAAGTCATTAAATTTTTTTACACCGATTTTTTCTATTTCGTCTTTCGAATTTATTCCCAAATCTTTTTCTGCGATGTTTTCGACGGGAAGTCCGTGGCAGTCCCACCCCCAATTTCGCTTTACAAGTCTCCCGTTCATTGTGAAAAATCTTGGGAAAACGTCTTTTAGAACTGACGCCAGAAGGTGGCCGTAGTGGGGCAGACCCGTTGCGAACGGGGGTCCGTCGTAGAAAATATATGGTTTTCCTTTTTCCGTTTTTTTAAGTGATTTTTCAAAAGTTTTGTCTTTTCTCCAAAACTCGAGAATTTCTTTTTCTGTTTCGTTTATATTCATGGGGGAATTAAGGTCGGACGGTTTTTAAGATTTTTGCGCGAAGTCGAATCACCTTTTTCCACTGAAAATTTCCAACGTTTCTTTTTCTAAGAAATGCAGTTTTCCCGGAAGAATTATGCAGTACGGTTTTTGAACCCCGCTGAACGTTTCGACTTCCTCAAGGGAACGAAAGAGAATTTTTTGATTTCTTGTTCCGAGGGCTTGGCACACAACTAATTTTTCAATTTTTATTTCCTGATTTTTTGCCGCGATTTTTAACTGTTTTAGTGCATCTTTAAATTCAAGTCCAATATCCACAAGAATTAATGAATGAGCATCTATTTTTTTATTTTCTTTGACGATTTCCATAAAACTTTCAGGTTCGAAACTTTTTTGCCATTTTGGCATCGACGCTGTTTTTCCAAATTTGTATAACTGCAATCCCGTCTCGGCGATGGCATCGAAAACGGACGCAGCGTAAATAATCTTATATTTTATTCCCGAAGCCCGGCATTCGTTAATTAAAGTTATGTGTGTTGTCGCGCTTAACGGAGCGCCGTAAACCAGCAAAGCGACGTTCAACTTTTGCGCTTCGTCGACTAAACTTAAATCTTCGACTTTTTCGCGATTTGCAATTTTCACTTTTTTCCCAATTATTTCTTCAAGCTGGTATTCTGTGTAGGGAAAATCTACAGTATAATTTTCCAAATAAATTTTTTTACATTTTGAAACCGCTTCGAGTCCTTCTTTTGAAATTCCTCTTTCGTTTAATCCTAATCCAATTATATATAACATAGAAAAATGAAATAGGAAGGTTTTTTATATGTATTGATGTTCAGTATTTTATGGCTGATCCGATTCCCCTTTATCTTTTTATTTCTTTTTTAACGTTTCTTTCAATTGGAATTTTAATTTTTTTGATAAAAATTAATAAAAAAATGAAAGTTATTTCCCTCTTTGAAATTTTGTCCTTCTTTTTTATTCTTGCAGGAATAATTTACGGAAGTCTTAGTGCTTTTGGTTACGCTTTGATTTCCGCCGGAGTAATTTTTTTCGTCGCTGATTTGTATATGAGACTCAGAAAGAAAAGATAACTATCTTTTTTTTGTTTTCTTTACCCTTAGACTTTGGCTGGTCACAATTGCAATGAAAAAAAAACTAAACATCAACCAGTCGTTTAAAATTATGAGTCCAAAAAATCCGATTAAAAGACTTGTTAAAGTTAAAATTCGAAACCACTTTTGCCCGTCTTTTTGTTCGTCGAGGGTTATCTTTTTTAGATAATTTCCGATTGGAAACCCTAACATAAGAATTAATATTCCGATTAATAGTTTTAATACTTCCTGCATAAAAGACAAGGGTAAGATAAGTTTTTATATTTTTGTTATCTTATTTTAAAATGGTTCATAAATTTTTAATTTCCCGGGGAATTGTTGAGAATAACGGAAAATTTTTGGTTTTGAAAAAAGCTAATGATTTTATTTCAGAGAATATCGGAAAATGGGAATGCCCTGGAGGAAAAATTGTCGACGGTGAGGCTCCACGGGATACAGTTTTAAGAGAGTTAAAAGAAGAAACAAATATAACAGGAGAAATTGTAAAAGAACTTCCTAAAATTTATATAAAAACTGAAAATGCTGAGAGCACATGTTTTGTATTTTTAATTAAGGCAAATGATAAAAAAGTGGAACTTTCCAATGAACATTCCGAGTTTAAATGGATAAAACCTAAAAAATTTAAAAATTTAGACCTCGTGAAATTCGCTGATTTACTAATAAATTATTTTGAAGAAGTTTAGGTTGTTGTTTTTCATAAACATAAATCTTTATAATTTCCGCCATCTTTTTTATTTTATGATAAATAAATTTTTAATTGTTGGCTCGAAGTCAGACACAGCGAGTCGGAATATTGTTATGAATTTGATGGATTTTGGCGGATTTGAATTTCATTTAATCGACGGAGAAATGCTTAAAACTGAAAATTTGGATTTAGAAAAAATAAATTCGTACGATTTAGTTATTTTTGCTTCGAAACACAAATCGGAAAAAAAAGAAAAAACCCTCTCGATTCACGCTCCCGGGAATTTTAAAGAAGTCTGGGGCGGCGGCGAATCCGGCCGACTTGGTCCGGCGTCGGCGTTATTTAACAAACATTTATTTTATACCCTGAATAAGGTAAGAGAGGAATCGGGTCTTCTTAGATATTCGGTTACGATGGAAGTGACGCATCATGGTCCGTTAACCGAGCGTCCGAGTGTTTTTATAGAAATTGGCGGAAGCGAGGAGGAATGGAAAGATAAGAAAGCTTCTTTTGTTATTGCAAAAACAATTCGTGATGCCATAAACACCTGGAAAGAAAATCCGTACAACGAAATTGCCGTCGGAATCGGCGGACCGCACTACTGCCCGAATTTTAACAAACTTCAGTTAAAATCAAACGCGGCAATTTCACATATAATTCCAAAATATGTTTTTCCTGTAACTGAAGAGATGGTTTTAGAATCAATAAACAAAACTGTCGAGGAAGTTGATTTTGTAATTATTGATTGGAAAGGGGTTGGTCCTGCGGAAGAGAGAGACAAAGTTATAAAAATTTTAGAAAAAAATTATATTCATTGGAAAAAGAGCGGGGACGTCCGGTAAATTTTATTTTGTTTTTGGGGCACAAAACTTCTTTGAAAATTCTTCTGATAATTCTTCAAGTTCTGAAATTTCAAAACTGTTCATCGCAGGCTTTACAAATTTTTTATAGAATATTTTCGAGGCGTCGTCAAGGTATATCCTTCTCTTAATATCCGAAATTTCTAAAATCCTAGAAAGAACTAAATCATGCATGGACTCATCAATTGTATTATTCCAGGGAAAAATTCCATCGGTGTCAAAGGATAAACCTTCTAAAATTTTATATTTCTCTCTATTTGCAAAAAAGAATTTTTGTATCTCGCCTGCGTCATAAATAAATTCCCTTTCCCCGGAGTTAGCAAGCACTCCGCCCAATAAGTTGCGTTTTTCCAACATAAATTTTTTTATTCCTGATAGTATTTAAATTAGATTATTTTTAATAATAAAAATTAAATTTCAAAAATTGCAGGACTTCGGGCAACGTTCATCACGGTAGTCTTATTTATTTTTTCAATAAGCCCCCCGCCTTCGTGAATATGTCCGCAGATTAAAAAATCCGGTTTAAATTTATCAATAGCTTGTTTTATTCCGTAAGTTCCTGGAAATCCTAAAAGTTCAATTTTACTTCCGGCGGGGGGTTCGTGAGTTATCATTATTTTTTTCTTCAAATGTTTTATTTTTTCATGTGCTTTTTTTAAGTCATCATACACCGGACTTTTTTTGTTTACCATCCCCCATTCGAGAGTTCCGGAACCGAAAAATCCGACGCCGTTTTTTTCAAAGGATTTTTTGTGGACGCTTTTCAAGTTTGGATAAGCTTTTTCCCAGAGGTTTAGTGTTTCTTCGCTTTCATGATTGCTTGGAATTATAAGTGTTGGTCTTTTTGTGAGCGGTCCGACGAGGTTTTTTGTATTTGTTTCAAACCACGTTTGGTCTCCTGCAAGAATAACCAAATCGATATTTTCTTTTTCTATTAATTTTTCAAGTTTTTTCACAAAGCCGACGTCGCCGTGAATGTCTGAAACCGCAAGTATTTTCATTTTATTAATTTCTCCAATTCATTCAATCTTTTTTCTGAACCAACTGACGTATTGAACATTTTTGTGAAAAGTCTTCCAAGCCAGCCTGCCCAGGTTTTATCTTTGATTGTGTAAAATATAAAAATTTTTTTGTCGAGTTCTTTTATTTTTCCCGTTGGTTCGCGGATTTCCTTAAGCCGGATTGAATTGTCGTCGATAACAAATGCCCGGATTGGGTGTTCTTTATGCCGGATTTCTATTAACTCTTTTCCATATTTATAATTTAAAGACAAAACTTTTCTTATGTTTTCTATACCATCAAGATCGACCCGGCAAAGAATTTTTACTTTTATCCCGTTTCTTACAAGTTTCTCGAGAGTTTGAAACAAATCTATTTTTCCTTTTTTCAGATTAATCCATGAAATATTTCCCGAAAAAAGTTTTAACTCTTTTTTTGTTGAATTCAAAATTTCTATTAACTCTTTTAAATTTCGCGAATTTTCGTTTATCTCGTTTTCGACTATTGCAATTTTATTTTTTTCATCAACATGCTGAAAGATATCAAACGCGAAAAAATCGCCCTTCTTTTTACCGTCGATAATTTGTTTTTCAAGTTCCTCCTGAAATTTTGTTTCTGAAACTTTTTCAGGGTTGTTTGTATATGCAATTTTTAACGCTCCGCGCGTTCCGCCACGAAATGTTTTTGTGCAAATCGTTTTGTATTCTTCCTCAATTTCTTTTAGATATCGGTCCACGGTCCTCCAGTTTTTTCCGACGTAATTTGCAATTTCGTTTATGCTTCTAGGTTCAACTGAAACAAACTTTTCTATTTTCTGAAGAATCTGATTATCAAGCATCTGTTTATTTGTCCGCCGGGGTTTTTAAGTATTTTTATTCCTTAGTACATAGTTGTATTTTTTGTACAAAAATTGTCAATAAGAATGCAAGTCTTTGTTTAGATATGAAATTAAAGTCGATTCAGATAAAAGAGCATTATTCTAAACTGGAGGAAAATTTTTTGGAAATTTCTAAGCAATACAATATTGCAAAGTCCCTCAAAGAATTTTCCAAAAAAGAAAATCTAAATGTTTTTTTTGATTCCAAGGATTATTTTGTTTTAGTCAAAGATTATTGGAAGGCAGAAAATTTTGAAATAAGAATAAATAAGGAACACAAAACAGACTTTGACGATTATGAAATAAAGAAAATTTGTTATTTTGATTTTTTCATGAATGCGGGTTTTGAAGGGAAACGTTTTCCGGTGTATTTAAGGGATAAAAATTTTTTTAAAAATGATATGAATTTAATTTATTCCAATACTTTTTCTCATGAAGAAAGAGAACATCAGATTCATTGGACGGAGGTCAGCGAAAGGGAGATTGTTTCTCATCCCGATTCTCTTCAAAAAATTATACCATATTTTGTTAATTTAAAATTGGAACCGAAAATTCTGAATTTCCTGCAGGAGAAAATTTTGAATCTAAGAAAAGAAAATCCTGAGAAAAATAGTTTGGATAGGAGAGTGGTTGTTTAAAATGAAAGAAGAAAAAGATAAATCTTCTCTGCAAGCACTTTTAGAAAAAAACGCTGCTCCCGAGGGGCTTACTAAAAAAGAAAGAGACCTGATTTTGGAACTATTTTCTAATCCAGTTCCTTCTGAAAAAAATTGTTGGCTTTGTGAGATGCATGCCGATTCTGAATCAGAAAATCCTAAAGTAGTCTCAAGGGGGATATATGACACTAATCTTTGTTTAAATCATGCATTTTATGCATATGTAACAAGAAAATGAAATCATTTAATCAATACGAACAGAATTTTCCCGAGAACTTGGATAAGATGAAAGAAGAAAATTATGACGTAACTTGCAGATATTTCTTTGCAAAAAAATGTTTAACGAGAGGATTAAATAATTATTTGGGCGAGAGCGACGACCCGGACGACGCGAGATATGATTTTTACAATTGCGATTCGAAAAACCATGATGAATGTGAACATTTTAGATTTAAACAAGAGTTGGAGGCGAAGTTAAGAAATGGTAATTGAAATTTCTTCAAGAGTTTTGTTGTACAATCTTTTGTTTCATAATGATTTAAAGATAAGTCCGGAAATGTTAAATTACGCACGGGACGAAATTTATAAATATCCTGACGAGAAATCGCGTTTTGTCGATGTTTGCTCTTCGTCCGTTTATTTGGCGGTTATTAATAACCCTTTGTTGTTTAGTAGAAACGAAAATGATTCCATTTCAAGGGGGGAATTTTCTTTTGGTTTTTATAAAGAGAATTATGCAGAAGAATTTGTTAATTACGGAATTCCTGATAAATATAAAATTAAAATAAGGGAGATCTCAATGGATAAAAATTTTTTAAATTTAGAGGAAAGGGTGAAATGAAAAAAGATAATCGTCTTGAAAAAAATTGTAAAATCACTACTGTGGGGGATGATCAAGGAGGGGGGATTAGCATATGTGATAATTGTAATTCTTCTCTGAATCATTATTTAGGTTATTATTTTTCAAACGATGAAAATGAAAGAGCAAAGACAGGACTTCTTCCCGAAAAGGATTTAACCACTTTTTTAAAGAAAAATAAAATGCAATGTCCAAATTGTGAGTTCTATTTGGAATTTGGAAAATTAGAATCTTACTCATTTGGAGGGAGCGATTTTTAAAATGAGACATCCAATTCCAATGTTTGATTTTCGTGTGAGTTTTCAGAATTTTTTAAAAAAAGAGAATTTAGAATTTATACAAGAACTTAAAAAATTGAATTTCCAAATTGATTATATTCGTGAGGAATTTTCTGAGAATTGGAAATTTAGTTTTTACACGCGCGATTATTCAGTTCCGGATAATTTCAAATTCTATTCTGAAATTAGAAACGTTCGTCATTCAAATTACTCTCCTTATAATTTAAGTGTTTCAGATGAAGAAAGAAGGCGAGACATGAAGAGAGTTTTAGAAGGTCCAAAGAAAACTGAATTTAAATTTTATTTTTATAAGGATAAAAAAGTCTTGGACAAAGAATGCAGAATTTTTCTTGAAGAAGATTCTTTAGAAAACGGCCATTATGATGTTCTCTTTTCAAGAGTTCAAGAAAATATTAAATTTCTAAACACTGCCTTAGAAATGGAAAAATTTTATACTCAAAAAAAGATGAATAAAAGTCTTATTGAAAAATTAGTTAACGAAATAAACGAGAGAAGAAACGCGGTATCAAAGATTTACCTCTTGGATTAGGATTCCCGCTCAAACGAATCTTCACGACGGAGTTTTCGTGCAACGCCTCAAAATTTTGTCACTTGGCGTTTGAACATACATGTTACAAAATGTTTATAAGCAAGGTATTGTCATAAAATATATATTAAACTATACATATCCGAAGATGGAAGACCACTTTGATATCTTTTTCAGACGGAAACCAGCGTTGATGCTTGTGTCTTTGAAAAAGAATACGCGGATGAGGTATGGTAGTGTGTTGGCTAAAGAAGTGGACTGCACTTACAGCCATGCGGTGAAAATACTGCAGATACTTGAAAGCCTCAAGTTGGTTGAGTTTGACAAAAAAGGAAGAATCAAGCTCATAAAATTAACCAACAAGGGAAAACAAGTTGCAGATGCGATTGAGAATATACAAATTCTAATCAAATAAACCGGATAGAGGTGATCACTATCCGACCCTGAAAGAAATTAACTATTTGTTAGTATGTAACATTAAATTTAAGTAGTTTTTCTTCCGACTCTTTCTGACGCTCCGCATTTCCCGCATCTTAAAAGAATTAACGTGTCTTCGTCGCAGTATCTTGCGCCCATGTCCATAACATGTGCTTTGCCATAACCGCATTTTTTGCATATGTGTTGATAATTTGCATAAGGATTCATTTTTTCTCTTGCCCCTTTTCCCCTTTCAACATCTTTTTTTATTGACTCTTTTGAAATCAAGAAAGATTTTCTTTTTTGTTCTGTTCCGCAATTTGGACAAACAATAATTAAATTTTTTTCAGAATTCTCGGGGGCAGGATGTTTTTGCATTTTTTGCAAAAACTTATTGCCATTTATTTTTAATTTTAAGAGAGTAT
>DAIENA010000030.1 GCA_027341315.1 archaeon
TCAGAACTTTTAAGATGTTTATACAATTGTTTTTGCCCTTCCAGGATTCTTTCAGACGAGGACATATCAGGCCTTGAAAAATTGGTGTCCGGCGAAAACGTTTGATATTTTAATTTGTCTTCCTCACTTTTCACCATATAATCGAAGTGATCTCCTGAAATTTTTTCGTCATCTTCTTTTACCGGAACAAAACTTTCAAGATTCCCTTCCGGAATTTCAAGAATTTTTTCAAGAGAAACGTCCCGTTTTTGATTTGCAAGAAAACGTTGCATTCTTCTGTTGAAAATTTCGTCTTCTTCAAGAGATTCCTCGAGTTCCTCCATTTCCTCATCAGAAAGTTCGTCGTCGGAGTCGTCTTCGTCGTGCGGTTCGTCTTCGTCAAACCAGTCAACTGATTCTTCTTTTATTTTTTCTTTCATTAAAAAATTAAGATTTAGGAATATTTAATTATTGCTGAAGAACTGTTTTAACCTTTTTTCCGAAGAGCGAACCTGCCGGGTTATAAATTTTTTTATTTGATTTTATAGAATGGGAAAATAATCCTGTTTTAAAAATAATTTGTTCCTCCAAAAATTTTTGTGTGTTGAATTTTTTTATTCTTAATTTATTAACATACATTAATTTACTTGGGTCTTCTGAAGAACTTTTAAGATATTTTTCAATAAATTTTCCGTTTTCCCTGTAAAATTCGTACGAAATAATTTTATTTCTAGAGTCTAATACAAAAGAATATTTTTGATTCCAATCTTCAGAATCAATTAAGCTTATCCTTCCTTCCGGAAGTTTTTTTCCAAACACGACTTTTACTAAATCTGAAAGTTCTTTTAACATAGATAAATCATTTGTCAAAACTATTTAAACTTTTTCATTGTTACTATTATAAAATTATTAAAAATTACTTGGCGGGGAATGCAACCATTCCGTGGGATTTTTTGTAAATTTCAAAAATATTTTTTGTCGCGTCCTTTGCCTTGCTTTGGGTTCTTGGAATAAAGTATTCCTCCTCATACCACTTGACATGTCTTTTGTAAGGCCCCGTTTTCTTTTTTTCTTTTTTATTTTTGTCGTCGGTTCTTTTTTTTCGGTCGTAAAAACCAAAAAGTGCAAGGAACGGATTGTCGCCGTATTCTTTTTTTGTTTCATCTTTCTTTTCGTCCGGTTTGTCGTTGATGTACTCGTCGATATCGTCTTTTAAAGCTTCGAGACTTTCGGTTGTTGCACCTTCAATTAATCCAAGAGCGTCGTCCAGGTCGGACTTATTAAATTCTTCGTTGAATTTTTCAAGTTCGCTTCCGGTAAGAACATATCCTCTGAAAGTTACCTCCGCTCTTCCGCCGACGACGAAACCCTGCTGCGTTCTTGACGGAATTCCTCTAAATTTGAATTCTACAAGAACACATGAATAATATTTTTCCTCGACGGAATTAAGAAATTTTTCGGTCGCAAAAAAAGGCGGGAACGTCCCTTCTTTCGCTTCGTCTTTTACTTTTAATTCGTTTTTTCCGAGGAGAGTTAATTCAAGAAGAAGTGAATTAAACATTTTCACGAGCGCCGGGTCTCTGGATTTTACGTCCATTTCCAAATCCTGCGCTGCCCTTAAATAAGGTTTTGCCCATCGAGAATAAATTTTCAGAGAGTTTACCTGACTTTTCAAATATGTTTTTTCAATTTCAAATCTTTTTCTTAATTCCCCTTCCGACTCCTTTAACCAATTTTGAAAATCGTGAAGCCGGGGTTTTAGAATTCTTTTTACAATCTGATTCAAATCAAGTTTTTCAATTTCTTCGTCGTTGTTCACAATTAAAAATGCATCAATTAACGTGTTAAATCCGCCCTGTCCAAGGGCCATTGCTTTTATCGACGAGTTTCCTTTTTGGATGTCGACTTTGTCCATCCAGATTTGTTTCAGACTAAGAAGCGCCGACGCTTTTTTTTTCGGGTCTTTCATGTCGTTGTAAGACGTTAAACGAATTTTGAATTCCCTTAAATCGTAAATTAAATTCAGAATACTTCTTAAGACGGTGTTAATGTCCCCCAAAAGTTTTGAACCCTGATTTTGCATGTAAGTTTTTCTTTGTCCTATGTCGCCGAAATGCTGCGAACCCGGGCTCGAAACGAAATTGTCGACCAGTTTTTCTGGGTTTAATCTCAGGTCATTCATTAAGTCGAGAATAAAAAAATAAATCGGTTCGAGAGTTTCTGTCGGGGAATCATACACAAGTTTATGTTCTTCAACAGGACCTTTCCCGGTCACCTCTTTAATTATTTCTGGAACGGTCTTAGCCATGACAAATACAGGTAAGAGTGATTTAAAAAATATTCTAATAAGGTAAATTTAAATAATTGGAAATATTAAGAATTGCATGGCTCTGTTTAGAAAAAAAGAAAAGTATGTTGATTTGTCGGAAAAGATGAGGCGACAGCAGGAAAAAATTGACAGCTTCAAATCTGACGACGTTCAGGAAAAGGCGGAGAGTCCGAGTTCATCTTCGGGGTCGTCTTCGTCGGGCGGGGGATTTTTCAGTTTTTTTGGCGGAGGAACAAATGCGTCGGACGTTTCGTCTCCAGACCCTTCCGGGGAAACTGCCGAAGAGAAAAGAAAAAAATTAACAAAAAAATTGTCGGACATGACGACGAAAATGGAAGACCTTGAAAATCAAATTTACCATCTGAAACAAAGAGTGGAAGTTCTCGAACACAAACAAAGAATTGGATATTAAATTTATGGAAGGAAGTTTTTTTGAGGGAAAAGATTTTGCGAAGGGTGAGTTCAAAGCATTGATTCCTAAATATTACCCTCAAAAATATAAAAAATATATTCAAGAGGAAACCAAATTTCTAAGACAAAAAATAAGAGGTCAAAATAGAGTTCTCGAAGCTGGTGTGGGTATAGGAAGATTAATTCCTGTTCTTGCTCCGTTAATTAAAGAATTTGTTGGAATTGATAAGGCAAAATTAATGGTTAAAAAATCTAAAGAGGTTGCAAAGAAATATCAAAATGTAAGGATAGTTGAGGGTAAACTTGAAAAATTAAATAAAATTTTTTCAAAGGACTATTTTGACTTTTCTTTATGTGTTTGGAATACTCTTGGGAATGTTCAGAATGAAGTGGGAATTTTAAAAAAAATTTCAGGAGTCACAAAAAAAAGTATTTTTGTGACCGTTTATAAAAAAGGTACAATTAAAAAAAGAAAAGAGTGGTATGAAAAAGTGGGGGTAAGTATCAGAAGAATTGATACAAAGAAGGAAATATTTTATTCAAAAAGTGGTCTTAAATCAAAGTCTTATAATTTGAAGGATTTGAGAATTATTGCTAAAAAATCAGGATTAAAAATAAAGCAAAGTAAAGTTTTAGGGGGGGTTATTCTTCTGGTTGAATTGATTAAATAAATTAATAAACAAAAATTTAATAAGAATTATATGCTGGACTCAATTTTAATCTGTTGGACAATATTTGCTCTTTATTGGATTCTTTCTTCATTCTTTGTAAAAGAGTCCGCTGTTAAAAGAAACTGGTTTTTTAGTATCTTATGGAGGGTTTTACTGATTGGGATGGTAATACTTTTGTTTACCTCCTACAAATCAACTGCTTTGCTTTTTTTGGATTCTTCATTTAAAAGTTATTTTCAATTTAAAATATTTGGTTTAATTTTATCAATAATTGGTTTGATAGTAACTATATGGGCAAGGATTTCTCTTGGTAAAAACTGGAGTAGTTATGTTACATACAAGGAAAAGCACGAACTTGTTACGAGCGGACCATATAAACTCGTGAGACATCCAATTTATTCAGGCTTAATTTTAATGTTCATTGGGATATTTGTTTATTACTGATCAATTTTTGTACTGGCAATTCTTACAATATTTGGCATTATGTTTCTATTAAGAATGAAGAAAGAAGAAAAAATTATGGTTGAACTTTTTGGTAAAAAATATGAAAATTACATGAAAATTTCAAAAAGAATTATTCCTTTTGTTTATTAAATAAATTAATAAATATCTTTTTTCTTCTTTATTCATGATAAAAGATTTGGACAAAAAAATAAAAGCGTACGCGTTGAAAAACGCCGTTCATTACGACGGAAAAGCGAATCCGGGCTCGGTCGTTTCGGCTCTTTTTAACGAGGGACTCGAAAAATCTGAAGTTAAATCAGTCATGCCGCAAATTCAAAAAACGATTCAGGAAATTTCTAAATTAAATCTCGACGAACAAAAAAAAGAATTTGAGAAAATCAAAAAAATTATTTCAGAGCGCGAATCCCGTGAAGGGCTTGAGGAACTTCCGAACGTTCCAAAGACGGGCGTCGTAATGCGGTTCGCGCCGGCAGCGTCGGGACCGATGCACTTGGGACACGCAATCACCGGAACTATAACTTCGTTGTATGTAAAAAAATACGGCGGAAAATTTTACATAAGAATTGAGGATACAAATCCCGAAAAAGTTTTTGCCGACTGTTATAAAACATTTAAGGATGACTGCGACTGGCTTTTTGGAAATGTTACAGAATATATCATTCAGTCTGACAGAATGAAAATTTATTATGAATACGCTGAAAAGTTAATTAACAAAAAAGGGGCTTACGTCTGTGAATGTTCCCCTGAAGAATTCAAAAAGTTTGCAGATTTGAAAGAAAATTGCCCATGCAGAAAAAAAACTGTTAAAAAAAATCTTGATGACTGGAAAAAAATGCTCGACGAAAAAGGATTTTCCGAGGGAAAAGCTGTTTTAAGATTTAAAACTCCTGAAGAAGAAGGCGGAATGAAAAACCCAAATCCCGCGATGAGAGACTTTCCCCTCGCAAGAATTAATTTAACAAAACATCCGCGCCAGGGAAATAAATATCGTGTCTGGCCTTTAATGCATTTTGCGGTTCCAGTTGACGACATTGAATATAATATGACCCATATCATAAGAGCAAAAGAACATATGGACAATGCAAAGAGGCAGAAAATGTTTTACAAAGTTCTTGGTTTTGAAAAAAAATTCCCATGGACTTTTTTTATGGGGCGAATCAAATTTAAGGACTTACCGCTCTCGAAAAGAAAAATTGTCGCGGCAATTGAAGCCGGTGAATTTTCAGGCTGGGACGACGAACGACTTCCGACACTTTCTTCTTTGAGAAAAAAAGGTTACAAGCCCGAGGCGTTTTACAAATTTGCGGAGCAACGCGGATTAACGGACGTCGACAAAGTGATGGATTCGAAAGACTTTTTTAAAGTTCTTGACGAGTTTAATAAATAATTTTGTTCTACGAGGAGCATAACCTTTTTATAGTAGTTTTTATTATTAGTTAAAGCAGTGATGCTGCAAATAGAATCTATAAGGGGGTGAAAAATGAGAACAGGAAAAAAAGGATTGTCAACGGTTGTAACAACTTTGATTATTATACTTTTGGTTCTTGCTGCTATTGGAATTATCTGGGGACCAATAAAGAGTCTTTTATCTAATAGTACAAGTTCACTTGATCAATCCAAATGTTTTAACTTGGATATTAAGGCAACGAAAGTAGTAAATGCTACTTCCCCTGCAGGAAGTGCTACAAGTTATCTTGTTACACTAAAAAGATCTGATTCCGGAAGTGGAATAGATCAGGCCGGTGCAAAGTTGATTTTCTACGGCGGTCAAAATA
>DAIENA010000031.1 GCA_027341315.1 archaeon
GATAATGCACAAACAACAGTTATAGAATTTTATGATTTTCAGTGTCCGTGGTGTGCGGTTGCATCCGGACTTGCGACGTGGGCGAAGGAAAGCGTAAATACAAATCAAAACGTCGCTGCGGTTTTTAACGCGTCGGGAAAAATGGAAACTCTAGCCAAGAACGGAAAAATAAAATTTATTTCCGTTTCTATGAGTTTTTTGGGCGAAGAATCCACTAACGCAGCCGAGGCGGCATTCTGTGCTGATGATCAGGGAAAATTCTGGGAAATGCACGACGCGATTTTTAGCGCAAACACCGGAAACGAAAACGCCGGAGTATTCACGAAAAATAATTTAGAAACAATTGCAAAAAATGTTAAAGGTCTTGATTTGAATCAGTTTAATAAATGTCTTGAAAACTCAGAAAAACTTTCTGAAGTTCGTGAAGTAAATAAAATTGCAAACAATTTTGCAACTTCGACGCCGACGTTTTTTATTAATGGAAGAAAAGCAACTATCGGAGAAATACAGGGATTAAATTTTTAATAAAAATTTATATGCAATTACCGCAAATTTCTTTCACTTCTTCAATCATTTTTGAAATTGTTTTTTGGTCGATTCCCGTTCGTCGTGAAATTTCATTTAATGGGATTTCCAATAAGTCTCTCGCGACGACGATTTTTGCGCTGTAAAGTCTATTAAAAATTTCCCCGGGAATTGATTTTAAGATGGTCACAGGATAAAGATTTTTTTTCATGATTAAATCCTGAAGCCCATCGTTTGCAGGATACTTCCAGCCCGTTATTCTCAGGTTTACTCCCTTCGCGTATTCAACGGCGTCCCACGAGCACTTTGTATTCGTAACGAGCCACGGCGCGTCGAAATTGTATCTTTGTAAATCCAAAAATCTTGCGTAAGTGTAAAGCGCAGGATGAAGTTTGGTAATTATTCCGGGTTCGTTGTGGTATTTACATTCTATCATCCATTTTTTATCTTTGACAGCGACGATATCCACTTCCTCTATAATTCTTTTTCCTTTTAATTTATTGTCTATTGTCGTTTTGTACCCGTAATATTCCAGAACTCTTGCAAAGAACTGCTCGAAGACAAATCCGTCCGGACCAAGAGACATTATCGCCCTCTTTAAATCATAGCGCTGAGAAACTCCGGGCTCCTGTTTAAGAAATTCGACGAGAAATTTTAAAATTTCTTTGGTTGACATTCTTTCCCAATACATTTTTTTTACTTCTCTTACGGCGCCGTTTGCAAGTTTTTTGGACCCGCCCGCGTCGAGAACTGTCTTGTAAATTTTTTTAGGACTGAATCTTTCTTCATCACCCGAAGATTTTAAAACATGCATCAAAGAATAAATTATTCAAAGATTATAAATTTAATGAATTTAAGATAAAAATTTATCCAGGTCATAAAGGGATTCAATTGACAGCGACGGATTCAAATTTTTATAAAAATATTCTTTTCTGTTTATTAAAACATCAAGAATATTTGCATTTCTTGCGGCGTTCACGTCTTCATCTGAATTTCCGACGAAAATGGATTCCGTATTTTTAATTCCAAGGTTGAGTAAACACTGTTCTAGTCCTGATGGATTTGGTTTTGGGATAAATCCATTTAATGTATGGGCGACGACAATTGAATCGAAGAATTCTTTACCAACCATTTCCGTCTCCATTTTTGCAATTTCCACCGGAGCGCTCGTAACAACACCGGTTTTGTAACCTCTTTTTTTTAATTCTAAAACGAAACCAACGTCGTCGTATGGATTTGTAAACTTTTTCCTGAATTCTGGGGTGTCGTAACTTTCGTAAACCGTCCAAAAATTTGAAGGATTAACTTCGAAAATTTCTTTTATAATTTTATCCCGGTTTCCCTCAAACCAGAACTTGTCTATCACTTCAATAGGAAGAGGTTTTCCAAAATCAGAGAGAGTTTTTTCAAGTACAATTTTTCTGTGTTCATATTTGGTAGTCACAAGAGTGCCATCCAAATCGAAGATTATTCCTTTATATCCCATCAAAATACTCTTTTAATTAAAATTATAAATATTATGGTGATAAATTGAACTAAATTTTGAAGTCCACAAATTTTATAAATGAAAATTTTTTCATATGTTTATGAAAAAAGGTGCAGGGAAAAAACCATTAATTTACGGATTGATTGTCGCTGTAATTTTGATTGTAGTGGGAGGAATAATTTTTTCAGGCCACTCGCCGGTTAAAAACAATAATACCCAGAGTGGAACAGTTTTTGCGGGTTCTCCTTACTTTCAATATGCTTACTTAATTTCAACACCTGATTTAAATGCTCAAACAAAAAATGCTCTTGCCGGATTCAAGCTTGGCACTACGCAAAACACCGACGGAACTGTGACTTATACCCTAACCACCACGAAGTCGGGATATTTTAACCAAACTTACACTGTTAAACCCGGCGAAAAATTATATTTCATAGAGCGTTCGCTTGGAGACGACGACGTTACAAACGATTCGGACTACGCACTCGGGGATGACACGGCAATTATCGTCGACGCAAACGGTTATATAATTTAATGATAAAAAATATTCAAAAATATATAATAAGATTTTCAATATCCCTAATTTTTATCATATTTGGAGTTTGGGAATTTATTAATCCCCCTTATTGGTCGTCCTTTATTCCGGAATTTCTCGCGTCTTTTTCGTTTGTTTTTGTTATAATAATTGTTCACGGAATAATTCTTCTTAGTATTGGAATATGGCTGGCTTCAGGCTACAAGACAAAAACGGCGGCGATTTTTGGAACGATAATGATGTTAATTATAACTTTCGATGTTTTACTTTCTTCCGGATTTTCTTCTCTTTTCATAAGAGATTTTGTAATAACACTTATCGCGTTATCAATAATTTTTGAAAAATAAAAAATTATGAATTATTTTCTTTTCCAGAAAAATCCTGCCTTGCTTTTTAATCGCTCAATTTTTCCATCAGATGAGAGTTCCATAAGGATGCGATAAAATTACAATTTTGAATACCCATTCAAAACTTTTTTCCCATATTCGGTTATGGAATAAATTCTTCCTTTCTTCGCCTTCGGTGTCAAACATTCAATCATTTTTTTATTTTCAAGTTCAGATAAAGCCCTGCTTATGTGAGCTTTATTTATTTTTAATTCTCTACTCAAGCTTGAAGGTGTTTTTGGTTTATCCAAAGATTTTAAAATTCTCTCTCTATAAGAACTAGACACAATAAAACTAATGTCTTCCCAGTTAGTTTCCTCTTTCATACAATTTAGTTACAGAAAAACTTAAATAGTCTATTTACCAAATTGTTACCATGAAGAAAAAAATAATGTTTAGTCTTTTTCTGTTCATCTTAGTTTTTTCTTCCATTTCTGTTTTTGCGGTTGAATCTTCAAATTACGGATTAAAGACTTCTGCGATTTGGAGTGAGAGTCAAAATTATATTAAAGTTGACGTGACAAATTTAGGGGCAAATAGCCAAGCAGCGTATTCTATTGGTGCCACTTGTACAGGTGGTTTTTCACAGATTGGGACTGCTTGGACAATTTCGGGATTAAGCCTAGGGGAAACGAAATCTGCATATCTAACAATTCTCGGCGGAAATTCTAACGGGATTTGTGAAGTTAGAGTTACAGATATAAGCAACCCCAACAATAAATTTTCATTAAGTGTTCCAGTATCTGTGTTAGCTGATTCTAAAATTTGTAACGAGGGTAACCAAAGACCAATAGGACAGATAATAGAAGAATGTAAAAATAATGCTTGGGTTCAAGTTAAAACTTGTCCTTCTGGCACTTCCCCAAGTTATGAAGGAAATCCAAATAAGTTAAATTGTGTTAAAGAAAGTGAAGGTTTATCTTCGGAAGTAATTTTTTATGGGGGCATATTAATATTAATTATTTTGTTGATAGTAGGAGATTTTTTATTTAAGAAATTTAAAATATCTATTAAAAAAAGAAAATGAAGAATAATCCAAATTCTTTTTTTTATCTAGCACAAATGCTTATAATTTTAGCTGGGTTCTCTTTTACGATTTTCGGAATTCTATTTAATGGATATATCATTACTTACAATTCTTCTGCTATTGGTGTCAATCAAATTATTATGCAACATGAAGCACTTAACCAGACGGGTGCAAATTTGGATTTTATTTATAATACATTATATCCCCAATTTGTTCATCGACAAAATTCGTTGAAAAATTATTCTTTTGTTTGCTTATTTATCGGGATTTTTCTTACGGCACTATCTTTCATTTTTTGGAACAAGGGGAATAAATTAAGTTAATTCTTTTTGCAGTATTTCGTTTTATGAAAATGTATAAAAGATTCAGGAAATCCAATTTTTACCGAAAATCCATACTTATTTGAACATTTACCTTTCATTTTTTAGTGCCTCCTTTTCCCCTATATTTTGGCACCTCTTATTTATTTTAAACTTCCAAATTTTATAAAATCTCACTATAAAACTTTTTTAGTTAAAATCATTTCCCAAAACCGTCCCCCACCTTATTCCGTCCAAAACCGACGTCGCGTCGTTCCGTCGGAAAACGACCGAATCACCAACGTCGAAACGTCTCGGCGGTCGGGCGACAAAAAACCAAAACCAAAATTATTTAAACCTAAAAATCTTCAAATTATCATCGCATTGATGCCGGCGAGCCTGCCTAAATGAGACCGGAGGCGGATCGGGAATCGGTGTAAAAAGCCCTTAATGCGATTTACTTTAACAAGAATTTTTCTAAGTCTTCCAGGGACAAATAAACATAGGTTGGAAGAAGATTGTAATTATCTTTAAACATCAAATAAGCGTAATTATCGACGTCTGTTCCTTTCATACATTGGAACTTTATTGAATTGACTTTTACATTCAAACCCTTTCTTAATAATTTGTTCAACCTTTGTTTAATATTATTTTCATGAAACTTTAAGTCATGGCATATTTCTAATTCAACTTCTTTATTTCCCACTGAATTAATAAGACCACAAATTATTGATGAATAAACCATCGCTTTGAAAAATCCAAGACCTCTTTTAGAATACCTGCAGAAATATTTTCCCTTTTCCCAATTTTTTAGCAATTCGTCGATAATCCCCTGATTAATTTGAAATCCTCTAATTAGTCCTTTGCAGTCAGAAATCGCAAGAACACTTTTATTTTTTAACAAATCGGTGCCGCTTAAGTCAATCTGAAATTTCATAATTTATAAAAAGATAAAAACTTTATAAATTTTAACCAAAAAAAATTTTTAGTTTTTGGTGCAAAAACTTATTACATTTAATACGTTGACTAATTTTTAAATTCAAATTCATACACTAAATTTTTGATATACTTGGAGATTGGTCAGTAACAATAAGAAATAAAAAAATAAAAATAAAAAATAA
>DAIENA010000032.1 GCA_027341315.1 archaeon
CTAACAATTTGAAAGTTCACTCCTTTAAAATTTTTAACTTCTCCAAACTTAACATCATCAAAATTGTTTCCGGCAAGAAGCCAGTTCCATGTTGTTGCCAAATTACCAAAAAGTGAAGTTGCAATATCTGAAATACTTTTATCCGTTCTTAATTTGTCGTCGGCAAATCTTCCAACCTTGTCAAGAGTATCTGTGTCAAGTTTTTCTGCACTGCTTCCTGGAACAGTCACAAGAAAAATAACTGAATTTTCAAGAGACTCGGTTTTTCCGGGAATTGTTCCGACGTATCCAAGATAAATTCTTTTATCGCCATCCGAATTCATTCCGATAAAATCTCCGACGGCGTAAGATTTTATAGTTCCGCCAACATTCAATTTTACCGTCGGTTCAATTCTTAGTGTGAATGATTTTCCACCGTCGTCGGCCTGGCAGGAAATAGGAACAGATTCTCTTAATCCGGTTTTAATTGGGTCGTCTGTTATCTGGCATCTTCCGTCTAAAAAAGTCTCACCTTTTTTAAGTTGAAACTGTTCTGTATTAACTGAAATAAGGGCTCTTGTGTCAGCACCACCGACGGCATTTAATTGAAAAGTTGAAGAAGCAAAACATCCAAAGCCCGGAAGAAAAAAGTTAGGAGAGGTTTGTCCTACATTCAAATTATAACTCAAAATTTTTTGTTTTTGAACATTGTTTGTCGAACCAAAGTTTGCATTGACTCCAGAATAAAGTGATATCGTCGCAGACTTTACATCCGGAATAGAATCTGCTCTTAAATATCCCATGTTGTTAAAAAATGCGTACTGCCCCTGAAATGCATTAAACTGCTGGTCTGTTAAAAGTGGAAGGTAAAGTGTTCTGTCAGCTGAGCCGAACGCGTCGTAAGCATTGTACCTGACACGAGCGGTTAAATTTCCCGTGACGTAATCCGGCATCGACGATTCATTTTTATTTTGTCTTAAATTAATAACTGCGTAGCCGATGTTGTTCCAGTTGAGGTTGCTAAGTTGTCTGTCAAGTCCAAGAGCCGGGTAACTTGCCAGAAAATTAATTGAACTCACATCCCGAGGATAACTGGTTCCAAAATCAATTGAATCAATTGATTTAATATTTACTGCAGGGTTTATTTTCATCATTTGAATCGGGCAAAATACCGGAACGTTCTGTTCTTCAAGTAAATCGCTTCGAACGACCGTCGGCGTGCATCCTCCGGGCGCAATTTGCAGAATAAAATCCTGCCCTTCCTGGCACATCTGGCTGTTAAATGTTACAGTCTGAGTCGGACCGGAATTCAAAAAAGAAGTCGTAAGCCCCGGCTGATTAAATTGAGAATTAGAAACAACGTACGCGGAAGCAAAATTAAAAAAGATAATAAAAATTCCAATTAATATTATTTTATTTATTTTCATACAAACTTAACCCCCACGCTTTTAGCGTCGACAAGAGTATAAATTATTTGTAATTCCTGAAGAGACTGGGGAGTTTTATATCTTCCCAAATCTATTTCTATTTTATTATTTTTTGATAAATCTTTTTCAGAAAATAAAACTTTAGCGCTTCCTCCGGAAACTAAAACATTTGTAATATTTTGTTCTGGAACCGGAATGTCCGTACACTCTTGATGAGTCACTCCGAAAACTCCTAAAATTCCCGACGGAACGTCGACGCATTGATGAGTTGTTGTTGCATCAAATTTAAGACTTGAATTGTCATAAGTGTAAACTTTAATTTCATAATTTCCCTCGCTCAAATTAATTTTCTTTTGGTCCGGATAAAGAAGAGTTTTGGATTCTGAAGAATTGTCTGAAGTAAATGTCAAAACTGACTTTTCATTTCCAACGCTGTTTTCTAAATTTACATAAACTTCTTTCGGGTAAAGTTTACTCATTAAAATTGTTGCACTTCCTCCCTGAACGGTCGAAATTGTGTCAGTTGCGTCTTTGTACCCGTCGCTCTTCACAATAATTTTTCCATTAACACATTGAGGAAGACTCCCCTTAAGTTCGCCGTTTACAGTGTGTCCTACTTCACATGTTGAGTCAAAACATTCGTAGCTGATATTTCCGTCGACGGTTTTACCAGAAGAGTCCGCGAGGTTAATTGTGAAATTCGATTTTGCAATTTCGTTGCAAACGTCGACGCTGGGTTGAGTTACATTCACACTTTCTGTTGTGTCTCTTGCAACGTTTCCTTCAATGTTTATTGAAAGAGGGAATTGAAAAGTTTCACCGTTTTGAGTCAGCTGAACTAATACCGGATAGCGAATATTATAGACAAAGTGGTAAGGAACATAACAAAATCCTAAAATTCCAAGCCCTTGCTGATTCCCGATTGGTTTAGCGACGAGAACTGAAGAGTCGGCGGGAGAAACTTCATACATCGAAGGCCAGTTTCTTGAATTTAAAATTCTTATCTGTGAATTTATTGGAACCTTCAAATCAAAGTAGTCTGTATTGTTTCCGGAGTTCCTGAGTGCAAATAAATTATCCTGTGTTGCATTTTTTAAGGTGTCAAAAACTTGATTTGCGTCCCATATTTTTGGAGAGCATGTTAACTCAAATCCGTCGACCGGCGCATAATTTCTTAATATGTCCACCGAATAATTTTCTAAAATCAAATTTTGATTTTCAAGATTATAAAATTTCACCGCGTCGCTGTAGAGCATTCCGATTCCGGAATCAATTTGGACTTGGTGTGTTTTTACAACAGTACTTTCGTTTCCTTTTTTCATTGAAAGTTCCATCGTCAAATATGTATTTACGTTGTTCCCATTTATTGTCGTCGTCACTTTCGGCGTCCCGGAGTTTATTATATATCCATCGGAAGTAAACGAGTCAAATTTACAATTTCCTATTTCCTGCTGAATATAATCCGAAAGTTGATTTTGCATATTTTCTAAAGTTGGAACTTGATTTATAGGAAGATTACTTCCGGAAATTGATCTCCAGTAAGGAATTCCGATTCCAAAAAAATCCAGCTGTGAAGAATAAGGCATGTAACTTGAGCCGGGAATAAAAGGAGGGTCCTGAATATAACCTCCTTTTGATTCTAAAATATTTATTCCTGACTGAGTTTTTTGTGTTAAACAATTAAGAAATTGGGTCTCAACAGGTTCAAAAGTTTGTGAAACTTTTCCGGATTGAAAGTTCGCCGTTAAAATAAAATACGCCGCCGCAGCGACAACCAAAACTATCGCAATAATCACAAAAATAGTGACCTGTCCTTTCTTACGAGACCCCTTTTTTATCATATGTAAAACATGAAAAACGCATATATAAATATTTGTTTAAAAAAAGTAATATTTCTAAACAACTCTTATTCTTCTTGAGAAAATTAAAAGATACAAAAAGTTAAGGAGAAGTAAAATTCCCCCGATAAAAATAATTAAATCATTAAATGAAGAGACAGAATTAAACGAAGAAATAAAAGACAACTTAGCGTTCAGAAAATACAACCCAAAAAGTATGTCCAAAATTATCAAAATAACTTTCTTCCCGTCGCCTCTTCCTAAACTTCCTCTCATGGACTATCAACAAATTTGGAGTTTTTAATTCTTTCCACCCTTAATCTTTCCCCAGTTTTCAGGCAGTAATTCAAATTTTAATATTCTCTTGTCAATGCCGGATATTTTAATTAAACTTTCAAAAAGATTTTGAGGAAGAATTCTTCTTTCGGAATAATAATTTTTTAGCGAACTATATTTTGATTCAATTCCTCTGTTTATTAATTCTCTTAACGACGGACAACCTATTAACCTCAAAACTTCGTCAATAAATTTTCTTTGTTCGTCTTTATTAAATTTTATTCTCATATGTTCACTGCGACACCACACTATAAAAAACTTTATAAACCAAATTCCACGACTAAGTTTATGAATTTCGGTCGGAGGCATCGAATAGAAATTCCGGCGCTGGATTCATAAAACCCGCAGGAGGTTTTATCATGAAGATTCCAAAAACAACAAAAAGATATTGTCCTTATTGTAAGAAAAGAACCGAGCAGAAAATAAAATCAGTGTCAACCGGAGGAAAAAGAGGAACCCTAAAAAGAGGAGGTATCGCGAGGGCAAAACTTCGTGGTCTAGGCGTCGGAATCGGAAACAAGGGAAAATGGGGTTCAAAACCTGCAGTTTCAAAATTCAAAAGAAAATCAAAGACAACCAAAAAAACCAACATCATGTACACATGTAAAGAATGTGGAAAATCAAAATATCAGAAAAAAGGACAAAGGGCAGGAAGGGTAATACAGGAATAAAATGGCACAAGCAAAAAAGAAAAAGAAATTTTTTAACGTGGAAATGAACTTGATAAAAAAAAGAACTCAGCTTCAGGCCTACGAATTAAAGGAACTCGACGGACGATTTATAAAATACGATTTAACAAGACTTTTCAAGGGTAAAGCGATGATTATAACTTTGAAAACAAAAGTTAAAGGCGACGAAGTTTTGACTTTCCCTAAGGAATTAAACCTTTTACCTTATTATCTGAAAAGAATGGTTCGAAGAGGAACAAACTACATTGAGGACTCTTTCTCGACGGAGTGTAAAGATTCTACAATCAGAATAAAACCATTTTTAGTTACGAGAAGAAAAGTTTCAAGAGCGGTTCGAAAAGCTCTTCGAAATAAAACAAAAGAAGAACTTATTCTTTGGGCAAAGGAACTTTCTACGGAGGGAATTTTTGATGAAACACTTAAGGGGAAAATTCAAAAAGAACTTAGCTTGAAATTAAAAAAGATTTATCCGCTTTCACTTTGTGAGATTCGTGTTCTCGACGTCGAAAAAGAAAAAGTTGAATAAAAACGGATAATTTCAAACAACAACTTTTAAAAAACATAATTTCTAATAAACTTTATGCCTGTGTAGCTCAGTGGCAGAGCGGCTGCCTTGTATTTTGCGTTGGCAAAAAGGCGAGCAGTAGGTCGGGAGTTCAACTCTCTCCACAGGCTTTTATAATTGCGAAGCAATTATATCTTCTTGAGAGATTTTAATACATGTAAATTCAAACGATTTTTCTTCGGGAGTCGAGCAACTTCAAAGTCCTCAATTGCAAATGTTTCGACGTTGCGGGTTGCGAGCAAGAACTCTTCTCCACAGGCTTATCCCCCTAGATATCCAAGAGGTATTTAATCAATTTTATTATCCATCAATAAACTTTGTGAATATTTTTTTTTGCAGTGTTAATAACATTATTAACAGAAAGGTTAATGAA
>DAIENA010000033.1 GCA_027341315.1 archaeon
TTGTAACTAATGTAACCACTGAACCTGAAGAAACATGCTTGTTTGTTAATCCCTCCAAATGTAAATCAGTTATCTGATCCCCATTCATCGCATAAAAATTTTCGTCATTAATTTTAGACTTTTCAATTGCGGTTTTAAAAGCGTCTTCTGTTCCCCCGTTTTCATCATGCTCTGTATAAATTATTTCCACTCCAAATTTTTTTCCATCTTTAAAATAGTCCTTTATTTTTTCTTTTTTGTAAGCGACCCCGATTACTACTTTTTCAATTCCATTTTTTTTCAGCCAAAGAATTATCCTTTCAAGAATTGGTTTTCCTGCAACAGGCACCATTGGTTTTGGAAGCCCGTTTCCGTCCTCTCCGAGCCGTTCACCCTTACCCCCTGCGATAATTACTGCAGTTTTTAAAATCATCTTATTCTTTTTAGAGACGACATATTTATAAATATTCTGACTTTTGAAAATTCATGAAAGTTTTAATTACGGGAATAACTGGATTCATTGGTTCAGCGCTCGCCCATAAACTTTTGAAGGAAGGACATAAAGTTTATGGATTTATCCGGCACGTCGTCGGGAGAGATTTTGAATCAATACAAGATATTAGAGAAAAAATAAATCTTGTTACGTGTGATGTTAAAGATTATTATTCTGTTAAAAATTCCCTAAGCAAAATTAACCCGGATGTGGTTTTACATCTTGGTGCTCTTTCTCCAGTTAGACTGAGTTTTGAACATCCCTTTGAATTTCAGTTTTCCAATTATATGGCGACAGTAAACGTAGCCGAAGCGATAAAAGAACTTTATGGGCCTGAAAAAGTGAGATTGATTGTCGCTTCGACCGCAGAAGTCTATGGAATTCAGGACGAAAAACCTTTTACAGAAGATTTAAAACTTGAACCTTCAAGTCCTTATGCCGTTGCAAAAGCTTCAATGGATATGTATATGAGAATGTTCTTTAAAGTATACAATTTCAACGGGGTTATATTAAGAAACTCAAACACTTTCGGGAGAAAATACGATTCCAGCTTTTTTACAGAATACTTAATAACCCAAATGAGAGATAAAAAAGAAATTTATATTGGGGCACCAAATTCAGTGAGGGATTATATGTACGTTGATGACCACGTTAATTCTTACCTTCTTGCGATGAAAACTCCTGAAGCTAAAGGAAATGCATTTAATATTTCTGGAGGTAAAGGGTTTACTAATGAAGAATGGACTTTAAAAATTGCAGAACTTATGAATTTTCCTAAAGAGAAAATTCACTTGGGGGAGTATCCTCCGGGATACCCTTACAGACCTCTTGCTTCCGACCAACCCTATCTTGTTTTAGATTCTTCAAAAGCTCAGAAAATTCTTGGATGGAAACAGACTGTTTCAATTGATGAAGGTTTGAAAAAAACAATTGATTATTGGAAAAAAAGAAAATGAAAATTGGAATGATTTTTCCAAATCGAGAATTTGAAAAAGCCATCGCTTCGTATTCATATGACCTTGTTGAAAGTATAAAAAAAACAGCAAGACCTATTGAAGAAATAACTTACTCTGCGGGAAAACCTTTTTCACTTTTTAAAAAAATTAACAGGATATTAAAATTAGATGTAGTTCATGTTCAACATGAATATAATCTTTTAGGGGGATACGGAATCCCTTTCTTTTTTTTGTACTTTCTTTTATTTCTTTCTAAAAAAAAAGTTGTAACTACAATGCACACAGTCCTTTCTCAAAATGAAAAATTTAAAGGAAGTAAATTAAAAACAATTTTGAGAAAAATTCTTTATCTAACTCAAAACAAAATTATAAAAATCGTTTCGATAAAAACAATTGTCCATGCTAATTTTTTTAAGGAAATTCTCGTAAAAGAATACAAATTCGATCCGGAGGATATTGAAATTTTTCCCCAAGCAATAATTGAAAATGCAAAAATAATTCCCAAGGAAACTGCTAAAAAAAAGTTTGGATTAAAAGGACCGGTTTATCTTTTTATGGGGGGGATGGTACCTGATCATGGACATGACATTATAATCAAACAAGCAAAAAAAATTGGACCGACAATTCTTGTTGTTGCAAGCCCCAATGCTGTTAATGACCGAAATAAAAAAAGAACACAAACTTTTCTGGATGAAAATATAAACTATGTTAAGAAAAATAATCTTGGAAAGTTTGTAAGATTTGATATTTTTGACATCAATGACAAAAAACCTGAATGGTGGGAATACTTTTCTACCGCTGATTTGGTACTTCTCCCATATCGTGGAGGAATTGGGAGTGGGGTTTTCGCCCATGCAATGGCTGCAGAAAAACCCGTCGTTGCGAGCGATATTTCTTTTTTTAGGGAGATTTCAAAAAAATTTGGGTGTGTAAAAATTGTAAATAAAGAGGGAGATTATCCAAAGAAGATTAAAGAATCTATTAAAGAAAAAAATCTTAAAAAAATGGTTGAAGAATCTAAAAGATATAAACACATATTTGGATTAGGTTCACTTGCGAAAAAATATAAAACTCTTTACGAAAAATTATGAAAATTTTAATATTTGGAGCTTCTGGTTTTTTAGGAACAAAATTAAAAAAATTGTTTTTAGAGAAAGGGCATGAAGTGTTTGGAACAGATTTTAATGGAAACTCCGACTTTAAGATTGATGCAACCAAATTTTCTTTAGTTTTAAAAATAATAAAAGAAAAAAAACCTGAGATAGTTATTGATACTGTTGGATTAACAAATTCTATAGACTGCGAGAGGAATCCAAAAAAAGCAAAAAACCTTAATTATTTAACTGCAAAAAATATTTCTAAAGCTTGTGAAATAAATGGTTCAAAAATGTTTTTCTTTTCTTCTTCATACGTTTTCGACGGAAAAAAAGGAGATTATACTGAGAATGATTCGACAAATCCTCTGGGGGTTTATGGAAAAACAAAATTAATGGCTGAAAAAGAGGTTTTGAAAAATAAATGGAACGTGGTGTTTAGAGTTGATATAATGTATGGGTATAATGGAAAAAATTGTCCAAATGGAATTTTTCAAAAAATAATTGATGGGACAGAAATAGGACTTCTAGAACCGGACCAAAAAAGGAGCCCTCTTTTTGTAGAAGATATTCCTGAGGTAATTCTAGCTCTCAATAAAATAAATAAGGGGGGAATTTTTCATTTGGCAGGACCGGACAACATTTTAATTAAACATTTTTTAATTTCCCTTGAAAAAATAATTAGAACAAAAAGTTTAATAAAAATAGGGAATAATCAAGACTTGAAAATTATTCCAAAAAATTCTAACTTAAACTCAGAAAAAATCAAATCTCTTGGAATAAAAACAACTCCCCTTGAAGAAGCTCTTAAGATTATTAAAAAACAGATTATTTCCCAAAAACTTTGAAGTTGGGTAAAGGAACTATAAATTTTCCCCCATTCTCAAAATAAACTTTTTCTTGCTTTTTTATTTCTTCAAAAAAATGCCAGACCATCACCAGAATATAATCTGGATTAATTTTTCTCAATTCTTCCGGCGAAACAATAGGAATTAAACTTCCCACAGTCTTTTTACCCCATTTATCTGGATTCTTATCTGCTGCACATGCGATTAATTTTTCATCTAAATTAAAATATTGTAAAATAACATTCCCCCTCGTCGATGCGCCATAAACACATATTTTCTTTCCTTTTTCTTTCTCTTCTCGTAAAAAATTTAACAAATCTTTTTTAATTTTATTTATTCTAGAAGCAAATTCTAAATAAGGTTTGAGAGTGTCTAAACTCATTTCTTTTTCTTTCATTTTTACTAACTCTAACCTTTTTTTACTTCCCTCTGAACTTTTTATTTTATTATTCCCTTTAAATTTGATGTAAGTTCTAATGCTCCCTCCATTAATCCCGTTTTGAATTATATCAAACACTTCAAGGTTGTATTTTTCTAAGAGGTTATTTAATGAAAGAAGAGAATAATACTCTCTATGTTCATGGCAAATATTGTCAAATGCATTATTAGTCAACATTGTTAAAAGATAATTCTGTTGAATAACAAGAAGCCCGTCCTTATCTAAACAAGAAACAATGTCTTCCATAAACTTGTTGGGGTTTTCTAGATCATAAAACATTGAAATTGCAGTTATAATTTTGGCTTTTTTATTTCCAAATTCTTTTTTATAATCTTCATAATTAAAAAAATTATTGATAATATGAAATCCTTTTTCTTTTGCGTCTTTTGCCACATTTTTTGAGGGTTCAAAACCCACTAATTTTAAACTTTTATTTGGATAAAAACCCAACAAAGTCCCATCATTACACCCAATATCAATAACCAATTCTCCCTCCTTGGGACCTGCAATTTTTACTGAAGTCTCGACTATCTCTTTCAAATCTTCTTTTATTGTTGAACTAATCCCTGATTTATACCAGTACTGCTCATTCCACATAGATTCCGGGGGAGCGTTGTGTTTTAACTGAACAAGTTTGCAATTTTCACAGAGAATCAAATCAAGGGGGCACCTGACCTGGCCGTCGTTATTTTTATCTACAAAGTTTGTAACGTATTGGTTTCCTAAGCTAATTATTGGGGCCAATTTTTCAGATCCGCAGCTTCTGCACTTTTTTATTTCAATATTCATTTAACTGCATCTCCATAAATCTTTTTTAACTTTTTGTTTCTCACTTTAATTGAAAACTTTCCGTCTTTAATAACTTTTAAACAATTTTTTGACATTTTTTCACGAAGTTTTTTGTTTTCAATGAGCAAAGAAACTTTTTTTACAAGTTCATAAATTATTTTGGAATTCATTTTCATTGGATCCAAATGTTGGGGCTTGGAAATTACAAATCCCGTTTTTCCTTCGTCTACAATCTCTTTTCTTGCAAAACCATCGACGGTAACAATTGGAATTCCAAAACTCATCGCTTCAAGATAAGCAAATCCAAAACTGTCTGAATAACCCGGATAAAGAAGAATATGCGAATCGTGATACAAATCGAATAATTTATTTTGTGGGATTAAAGAGTAAAATTTTAGTTTATCATTTTGAGAATATTGATTCAAAATTTTTTCAGGAACTTCAGAATTTATTATTCCATAAACATTTTTATATTTTTTTGTTAATTGATTAATTGCTTCTAATGCATGCAACCCCCCTTTATTATAAAAATATCTTCCTGAAAAAAT
>DAIENA010000034.1 GCA_027341315.1 archaeon
TTGAGAAGGTTCGTTTTACTCCCGCGTATTTTCCATATACGGAGCCGTCGGTGGAAGTTAATTGGTGGCACCCGGAGAAGAAAGTTTGGCTTGAAATCGGCGCGGCCGGAATTTTCAGACCTGAAGTTTCAGTCACATTATTTGGGAGATACATTCCGATTCTTGCGTGGGGTCCCGGATTTGACAGGAGCATTATAGATTATTATGGAATTAAAGATTTAAGAGAACTTTACAAAAACGATATAAATCAATTAAGAAAAATGAAAGCGTGGGTGAAGGTGTAAAATGGCAAACGTAAAATTCGATAAAAAAAATTTTGAGAAAGAAGTCGGAAAACTCGACGAAGAAATGAAAGAGAGAATCGCGCTTTTCGGGACGCCCGTTGAAAATGTCGACGACGAAGTTCTCGAGCTTGAAATTTTCCCGAACAGGCCCGACTTACTCAGTTATCAAAATTTCAAGAGAAGTTTTTTAAGTTTTCTTGGGAAAAAAACCGGACTTAAAAATTACGTCATAAACAAACCCGAAAAAAATTATGAAGTAAAAGTCGACTCTTCCGTGAAGGACGTTCGGCCGTATACCGCGTGTGCGATAATCAAGGATTTAAAATTCGACGACGAAAAAATAAAAGAACTTATTGAACTTCAGGAAAAACTTCACTCGACGGTCGGACGTGAAAGAAAAAAATTTGCGATAGGAATTTACCCTCTGGATAAAATTTCTTTGCCGATTTATTACAAAGCAATCGAACCGGATAAAATAAAATTTCAGCCTCTCGAAGCTGCAAAAGAAATGTCCGGGCTTGAAATTTTGCAAAAGCATCCGACAGGAAAAGAGTTTGCCCATCTTCTTGCGGGAAAAATGAAATTTCCGGTTTTTATGGATTCAGAAAATAATATTCTTTCGATGCCTCCAATAATAAATTCGGAAAAAACAGGCAGAATAACTCTTGAAACAAAAGATCTTTTTATAGAGTGCTCCGGATTCGATTTTGAAATTCTTGAGAAGTGCCTTTCTATTATCGTCGCCACCTTTGCCGAGATGGGCGGAAAAGTTTATCAGATGAATGTTAAAGGGAACGTCACTCCGTCATTCAAATCAGAAAAAATGAACCTTTCCCTTGAAAAAACAAATAAAATTCTTGGCCTTGAACTTAATGAAAAAACTCTGAAAAAGTTAATTGAAAAAATGGGGCACAATTACAGCGACGGCAAAGTCGAAATTTCTCCATGGAGAATGGACATACTTCATGAAATTGATTTAATCGAGGACGTTGCAATCGCGTACGGTTATGAAAATTTTGACCCGATAATCCCAAAAATATCGACGACAGGAAATGAAAACCCGGATGAAATAATTAAAAGAAAAATTTCTGAATTACTTCTTGGACTTGGACTCCTTGAACTTTCAAATTATCACCTTACAAAAAAATCAGACCAGTTTACAAAAATGGGAATTCCTGAAAAAGAAGAGTCTGACTTTATCGAAATTGAAAGTTCAAAGACAGATTACAATATTTTAAGAAAAGATTTATCACATTATCTTTTGAAAATTATTTCTGAAAATAATGATTCGGAATATCCTCAGAAAATTTTTGAACTTGGAAGAGTTTTTTTTATCGGGAAGGACGAAAAAATTAAAGAAGAAGAACGAATCGGCGCCGCAGTCACGCCCGGAAATTATACCGATTTAAAACAAATTCTCGATTACCTGTTTTACAGTTTAGACTTAAAATTTGAAGTAAAAGAGCAAACGGAGGTAAATTCGTTTTTTATCGAGGGGCGTTCGGCGGACGTTTTTTTCGACGGGGAAAAAATCGGATTTATAGGCGAAGTTCATCCGAAGATTCTTAGAAACTGGAAAATAAAAATGCCTGTTAGTTTATTTGAAATAAATCTTGAAAAAGTTTTTAGTAAATTTAAATAAGCCACAGCCGAGGTTTGAACTCGGGACCTCTACCTCTTTGAGCGATTGCATCTTCAATGGAAGATGGTGTGGTAGGAAACCGAAAGGTCGCCTTCGCTTACCAAGGTAGCACTCTTACCAACTGAGCTACTGCGGCTTAGGTTTAAGAGTTCAAACTAACTTTATAAAAATTTGCAAAATTGAAAATTAATTTCTTTTTTTAATTAAATAAAGAATGAGGCTTATTATTAAAAATAAGAAAACTAGAGATCCCGAGATTACCGCAATGAAACCAAAGAGGCTTTCTAAAAAATTATAAGTTACAAGGTATAAAACCAAGGAAACAACAAAGACGGCAAGAGAGTACAATAAAAATCTGTTTGACTTTCTTAATTTAGAATCCATATTTTTTAATTCAGGTTTAGATGAAATTTTCGAAGTACGTCCAGATGACTTAGCGACAATTTTTTTAGCGCTTCGAGAAATTTTTTTACTTCCCCCTCTTTTCTTAGCCATATTCTTTAGAGAACACAGGGGTATTTAAAAGTTTTTAATTTGATTATTTTAATTTATCCCAGATTGACTGAAGAGAATTGTTGCCGGTTTGATTTTGCGTTACGTTCGTCGTCGAGTTTTCGTTGTTTTGCGCCGTCGTTTCGTTTTGGGAGTTTTGTGAAGTGTTGCTTGAACTTATTCCGATTGCATATGCCGTTACGGATTTTACTTTTAGAAAAGCGTTAGAAAGCCACGAGAAATAAAGTCCGCCCGCATTTGTCCATCCGGACGCCGTTGAAAAGTCGACGTTTTTTCCGGCGATACTCGCTGTAAAACTGAAATAGAAAAAAAAGATTAAAAATATCAAAAAAACCGCGAAAATTTTGTGCCTCATTCTTTTTACTTCAATAAAAACCCAGATTAAGACTACTAAAGCGATTACCACAAGAAGCGTTACTGCAATTGCCATATTTTATGAAACAAATACTTGTATAAAAATATTTGTTTTATTTTTTGTTATAAATAATTTAACGCCCCGTCCTTTTTTCGAATCGCGGAAAGAACTTTGTTCTTTCCATCGAAACTTTTCCCCTTCAGTTTAAACCAATTCGCCAACCTCGGTCGAGAAATAAGGGATTTGAAAAATCCCTTTAACGCCCCGTCCGAGATTCGAACTCGGGTCACCGCCGGTCTTCATGAACGTCAAAGACGAATCAACTTGGCGATTTTGAATCGCCGTCATTTGAAAGGGCAGCATTCTTGGCCTCTGAACTAACGGGGCATTAAAGTTAGTTGCTTAAATTAGTTTAAAAAAGTAACTGTACAACTTAATTTTTCATAAAAATCCTAACAAGAAAATCTTTAAATAAGAAGCATTCAACATAGTTTAAGGAAATGATCCTGTAGCTCAGCCTGGTTTAGAGCACCGCTCTTATATGAGTGTAATCTGTTTCAAGATTAAATCTCTCTGGAGAAAATTCTAAGAGAGGCGGGGGTCCTGAGTTCAAATCTCAGCAGGATCATTCACTGAAGTTTTAAGTGAAAAGTTTAGAATTTTTAATTAAATTTTTGTCAGACTAAATAATTTTTTTAAATTATTTTATAGATTATTTATTTTTTTATATTGGTGGATTTTATTTTGTAAATTTTAATTAATATTTTTGCAGCTGATTAATACCTTTTGTAAGTAAAAAAATTTTATTTTTTTACGTAAGTAAGTAAAACATTTTCCAGTTGTTTTCCCTCGCTCTTAGGGCAATGTTTATATACTATTTTGGTGTAGGTTAAATAAGAAAAATGGGTGAAAGAAATTTTGAAAATTCTGGTAAAATTTTTTTTGATGTAAAAGTTATTTTCGCGCTTTTTTTTGTTGTTTTTCTTGGAGGAGTTTTTGTTTCTGCTTCGCCAATTTTAGATCAGCTTCACTTGAATATTCAGACAACTGACGGAAGCGGAAACGTCGTAACCGGAACTTACAATTTTGCATTCAACATTACAACAGATTCGAGCTGTACAAATGTTGTTTATTCAAACCTGACAACTTTAACAACCGACTCAAGAGGAATTATTTCTTATTACTTAACTAACACAAATTTAAATTATTCAAACCAGTA
>DAIENA010000035.1 GCA_027341315.1 archaeon
GAAATTTAAAAAGAGGATTTCATTATTCAAAGTAGGTGAAAAATTCAAAAATGAAAACAGAAAAAAGGGTGATAAATTTTTTTATTCTTTCAATTTTAATAATTTCATTAATTCCTTTTATAAGTGCCGGCGTCGGATTAAAATGGAGTGAAGAGACGGCGCTCATTCCCGAAAATTCGAACGTCTGTTTAACTTACGGAGTCTACAATCCATGGCCAAAAGATTCGTATGTAAAAATTCAACTTTCGGATTCTCTTAAAGAAATAATTACTTCTTCAAGCGGAGAAGTGGATTTAATTCCAGGATACACTTACAGTAATTCTTCGATTCCGGTTAATTTTTGTTTTAAAACTCCGTCGGTGTATAAAGAAGATTGTCTTTTGTTTAACAGTCTTATCTGCAGTCAAACATGCAACGAAACGATGAAACTTTACAGCGGTCAGGTGGAAGTTTTGGAATCAAGTTCTTCCAAACTTGACAATTCCGGAAGCGGTGGCTCATCCACAGCGATGTCGGTTTCCGCCCCTTTAACCGTAAAAGTTAAGTGCGTTCCCCATTCCAGAAACTACAGCATCGTTTACTTTGCCGTCGGTATAATCGCTTTAGCATTCCTTCTTTGGAAGATTTATAAAAGAAAGAGTAAGAGCAAGGGAAAGGAAATTTTTGAAAAGAGAAAGAAATAATTAAAAAGAGTTTTTAACTATCTCTTTTATGAGAGGTACAATCAGACATTTCGATTTTAATAAAAAATTTATTTTGTTATTTTTAATTTTCTTAAATTTTGGTTTTGTTTTTGCGCTCACGGGATTTGCAACGGAACAGATTTCCCCTTCGAACGTTAGCGTTACCGCATTTCAGATTTTAAGAAATACATTCAACGGTTCGACAACAAACTTTACCGGATTTAACGAAAGTAAATATCTGAATTTCTCGTCGGTAGTTTTGGAAAAAACAAGTTATGGAAAAGTGAGTTTTTTAGAGGGGCTTAATCTTGTTGCGATGGCTAACTCGAGTAACATTGTGGACTTTGACAGTTATTTTAATATTTCAAGTAATTTAATTGATATCACAGACTCAAAATTACCGGGAATAAATAAGACGGCGGAAATTTCTCTTTACGGAATTAGTTTCACGACGCCGCAGGTTATGCACAACGGAGTTTTATGTTCGGATTGTACTCTTGTAAGTTACTCTGGAGGAATATATAAATTTGACGTTTCAGTTCTTTTAGGAACTTACTGGCTCAGAGAAACACCGACGACGCCTCCTGCCGGCGGAGGAGGTGGAGGCGGCGGAGGCGGCGGCGGAGGCGGTGCAAGCACTCCGACTACTTCGACGTCAAACGCGACAAGAGAATATAATTTTAGTATAAATCCGGACCACTTTGTTTTGGATATGAAAAGAGGAACATATTATCAAAAGCACATCAATGTGACAAACGTCGGAACAAATCCTATTTCGATTGCAATTTCAGTTGAAGGATTAAGTGAATTTATTTTTCCGGAAGAATCAGCATTTACTCTTAAGTCCGGAGAATCTAAAGACGTAAGACTCGACGTTTATATTTCAAATTCAAGGGCGGCTGGAGTTTACCCCGGGAACATAACGTTTTTTTCAAGTCAGCTTTCAAAAAAAGCGTCGTCGCTGTTAATAGTAAATAATCAGGATGTTTTCTTTGATATAAGAACTGAAGTTTTGAAAAAATATATTCCCCCCGGAGGAAGAGTCAGTGCAAATGTAAGTTTAATTAACAAAGGAGACCTTAGAAATTTCGACGTTCACCTTGAGTACAAAGCAATAGATTACAACAATAATATTTATACTATCAAAAAAGAGGATTTTGCAATTGACCAAAATTATACGGGAATTTTCTTTTTAGATCTGCCAAAAGGGATGAAAATTGGAGATTATCTTTTCTTTGCGCAGGTTAATTACAAAAACGTAAGCGCTTCAAGTTATGACACTTTTGTCGTCGAGGAAGTTTCAACAGCGTCGTGGTTTCTTTTAATTTTAATAATTCTTCTTGCAATGTACGTTGCCTACAGAATTTACAAGCATCAGAAAGCAAGTCTTTTCTCTAAGACTTTTTCCGGCAAGGGGAACGCCAAAGGAAGTTCTGGAGAAAACAGAAAGGAACTCCCTGAAGAAGTTCCGGAACTTCCGGATGAATTTTAATTTTATATTTTGAATATCTAAATTTATTTAAATCAGAAGATTACATTTAATTTATGGAAAGTTCAGTTATTGCGTATAAAATAAACTTTTCAAATCCATTTTCTTTCAAGGACAAAAACTCGAAAAAAGGATATCTTTCTTTTGACTTAAATTTTAGAGATTCACTTTTTATTTATGAAAATTTTAAGAACAATTTTTTACATGATTCAGTTTTTATATCAAACAGTTACACAAGAATTTTTAAAGAATACAAAATTTTTTTTCTACAAAAGCTCAAAGATAAGGAGAAGAGTTCAATTTCTAAAATGATAGAATTAAATGATTTGAAAGACCTAAGGGAATTTGGTGATCTTGATGAAAAAATAAAATATTTTTTTATGAGTAAAACCGGAATTTTTGGGAATGAAAGAATTGTTATTGAAAAAAAAGAAGATATTTATGAAGTTTTGTTTAGTGCAAAAAGTAATTCGGCAAAAAATCGCCTTGAAAAAAAGTTTTACAAAGTTGCTCTTGAAATTTTTAATACAAAATAATATAAACTTAAAATTGATTTTTTTCTTATGTTAATCGGACTTGTCGGAAAACCTTCTGTCGGAAAGTCGACCTTTTTCAAAGCAGCGACTCTTGCAGAAGTTGAAATTGCATCTTACCCATTCACGACGATAAAACCAAATCACGGCGTCGGTTATGTTAAGGTGGACTGCATTGAAAAATATTTTAATGTTAAGTGTAATCCAAATCATGGTTTTTGCATAAAGGGAAATCGGTTTGTTCCGGTCGATTTAATGGATGTTGCGGGGCTCGTTCCCGGAGCGTCCGTCGGAAAAGGCCTTGGAAACCAATTTTTGGATGACCTTAGACGGGCGGATGCGTTTATACATATCGTCGACATTTCCGGAGAAACGGACACCGAGGGAAAACCTGTAAAAAATCACGACCCTGCTGTTGACATAAAATTTTTAGAAGATGAATTGAACAATTGGTATTACAACATTTTGATGAAAGTATGGAAAACATTTGCAAGAAAACTCGAAATGGAGCACGCTAACTTTGCCGAGGCTGTTGCAGTGCAGTTTTCCGGATTAAAAGTTGATGAGGACCAGGTGAAAGAAATTTTATTAAACACGAAGTTTAATGAAAAACCCAGTTTGTGGAGCGATGACGAAATTAAAAAATTTGCCTCCGAACTAAGGAAACTTTCCAAACCGATGATTATTGCGGCAAATAAAATTGATTTAGAAAATGGTGAAAAAAATTATGAAAAAATAAAAAAAGATTTTCCGCACCTTCTTATTTTTGCGTGTTCTGCCGATTCGGAACTTGCTCTTAGGCAGGCAACAAAAGCGGGGCTAATTGAATACATTCCCGGAGAAAAAGATTTTAAAATTTTAAAAACTCTGAGTGAAAAACAAAAACTTGCGCTTCAAAAAATAAAAGAAAATGTTTTGGAAAAATATGATTACGGAACGGGCGTTCAGAAAATTTTGAATGTCGCTGTTTTTGATTTGCTGCATTACCTTCCGGTTTTTCCGGCGTCGGCAAATAAACTCGGGGACAGCAAGGGAAACATTTTACCGGATTGTTTTTTACTTCCGCCGGGCTCGACCGCTCTTGATTTTGCTTATTTTTTGCATACGGATTTTGGAGATAATTTTATTAAAGCAATAAACGCAAAAACGAAAATGGTTTTAGGGAAGGATTACAAACTAAAATTCGGAGATGCTCTGGAAATTATTACGCGTTAAATTTTATTTTTTATTAAACTAAAAAAAGATAAATTTATTTATTTTTCGACTGAATTATTCGTTTTTCCGACGATAAATTTTGTCCAAGTAAAG
>DAIENA010000036.1 GCA_027341315.1 archaeon
GGAAATAACCAAAAAATTTGAATCAATTGAAGGGGATTTTTGCTGGGAATGGTAAAGATAAAAAGAGGAGACATTTTTTTAATTAATCTTAGTCCCATAAAGGGGAGTGAACAAGGAGGGGTTAGACCGGGTTTAATTCTGCAGAATGATATTTATAACGAATATTCCCCCACGACAATTATCGCTCCGATAACTTCAAAATTGTACGAAAAAGAATACCCCACAAACGTTTTTATAAAAAAGGAAGAATCCGGATTGGACAAAGATTCCACAATTTTATTAAACCAAATAAGAACTATTGACAAATCAAGATTTTTCAAAAAAGTCGGCTCTTTGAATTCTTACTCTATGAATAAAGTGGACAATGCTCTAAAAATAAGTTTGGAATTGCGTTAGTTATAAAATTTTTCTTCCGGAGGTTCCGGAATCGTCGTCGTGACGTGGTAAATTTAATTTTCCCGACGGAGAAAATTTGGGGCGAAAATCGGGGGATAAAAATGAAAAATAGAAACAAATATAAATCAAAGGATATATTTATATATCATATGATACATAAATGTGGATATCTTCAGACTTTGGAGGTTTTCTTTTTGGAGCCCACAAGAATCCATTTTATTCGCAGCATCTCTAAAAAAATTGGTCTCGCCCAAACATCGGTCAGAAATCACATAAAGTTTCTTCTTGAAAACAAAATAATTCTTAAAAAACAATCAAGCCCTTTTAATGGGTATGTTGCAAATAGGGAAGATGAGAATTTCATTTTTTATAAGTCAATTTATAATTTATCTTCGCTAAAAAATTTAAAAGATTTTATGATTAATTCTTGCTATCCAAAAGCAGTTATTCTGTTTGGTTCTTACTTAAGGGGGGAGGATATTGAAGAGTCCGATATTGATTTGTTTGTTTTATCAAAAAATAAAAGAGAACTGGATATTAAAAAATTTGAAGGTGATCTGAAAAGAAGGATTAATATTCTTTTCTGTGATTCCTTGAATAAATTAGATGAAAAAATACAAAATAAAATAAGAAATGGTTTTGTTTTGGAGGGAGAGTTATGAATGAAGAAATATTTAAGGTAAAAAAAGACCGGGAAAGAGCGGAATATCTTTTCCTGAGGGCAAAAGACAGATTTGAATTCATCCCTCATTACCCAAGAGATAAAACCTATAAGATAATTGAGGAATCGTATGAATCTATAAAAGAGTTACTGACTTCCCTCATGTACCTAATGGGTTACAAGACTCTTAGCCATGTAAAACTTTTAGAATTTATGCAAGAAAAATTTCATTTTTTTGATGAAAAAGAATCCAGAATGGTTAACACGCTAAGAAAATTCAGGAACGGGACTATGTATTATGGGGAAAAAATAAATGCTGATTTTTTGGATAATCACTTTGATGAAATTGCAAAGCTAATTAATAAACTATTAGATTTTGTTGAGGGCAAAATTAATGATAATTAGTATGGAAGAGTGTCTGCTGGTTCAGGAGGTTCCGGTGGAAGCGGAATCGTCGTCGTGACGTGGTAAATTAAATTAGACAGGTTTTTTTTGACGTCCGCCGCGGCGTTTCTTTGCCAGAAATTTTTCGGATTTTTCGTCCTTTTGCCCGTCGACGCTTCGCGTCGAAAAATATGATTGCGGAAAAATTTCAAAAACCGTCGTCGAGAATTTGCCCCGTTACGTCGCCCGTGACGAAATTTTCTCGGACGAAACGAAACGGCAAAAATCGGGGTAATTTAATTTTATATTTTAAAACATTAATGGAAATATTTAAATAGTCCAAAATAAGTTAATGTATTAATATGAAAGAACTTTTAGAAAATGTGAAGGAATTTATGGAATCCGGAGAAGACAACCTTATTAAAAAAAGATTTAATGCTTCAGCCAGTGATTTTTTTAAATCAATTGTAATCTTGTGCGATTACTTGATTTATCAGGAGATAAAGAGACTGCCTAAAAATCATAATGACAGATTTAATTTGCTCAAAATATATTTTGGGGAGATCTATATTAAAGTTAATTTATTGTTTGAAATTTATATAAAATCCTACAATCTCAGAACAAATCTAAAGGAGGTTTTGGCCCTCAAAAATTATTCAAATGAACTCAAAGGAATTGTCAAAAATAAAAAAAGACCTTAGAAAAATATTAAAGGATAATCAAGTTTACGATATAATTCTTTTTGGGTCTTTTGTTAAAGGCAAGTTAAATCCTCAGGATATAGACATTGCTTTAATAACTGATAAAGATTATGAAGAAATTAAAGGATACCATACAAGTTTCATTTCACTAACAGATTTTTTTAAGCCAATTGGTCTTGTTACCACGTTATTAAGGGAAGGTTATAGTTTGAAAAAAAGTAAGGCATTTTCAGAGGTTTATGGGTTTAGAAACAGATGTCTCTTTAGGTATGAACTGTCGGGTTTATCCGCATCTAAAAAAGTACAGGTGGTAAATTTTTTAAGAGGAAAAGGGGGCGAGGCAGGTCTTGTTTTGGAAAAGAAAGGAGAGTGGCTAAGCAACCAAGTTTTTTTATCCCCTACGATTTGTGAATCCATCTTTGAAAGTTTTTTCATCAATTCAAAAGTTAAATTCAGAAAATATCACATCCTTATAGATTAAATTAATTCATTAATAGAAAATGGGAAAAAGCAATCAAAAGGTTAATTCTTTAATAAAAAGAAATGGACTTGTTAAGTCCTTAAGAGATTTTGGAATAAACAGGTTGTCTCGAAAAGGAGAGGAATCTTTAAATCGCTTAATTTCTGAAGAGTTAATTAAAATGTTTGCAGAACTTAAAGATCATATGTCAATTCTTGGCAAGAGGGTTCTTGATAATGAAGTTGTTTGTTCTTATGAAAAAAACAAAAACAGCAAGGAAGAGATTGATTATAAATAAAGTTAAAAAATTTGGTTAATGGTTACTTAACGGATAGCTCGGGACTTGGCGGTCTATAAAATTTAATCCTTTCGACGGAGCGGGATGGAATAAATTAGGATAAAATTTGAAGTTCGGAAAGTTTAAATAGAATAATATTTTAAAGAGAGTATGGAAGATTACGAAGATGTAAATAGTTTAAGAAACGATTTAAATAGTCTGAAAAAGTTAGTAGAGCGAATGGCACTTTTATTAAACAAAGGTTTTGTTAAAAGTTTGTATGAAGAAGCGACTAGTATACAAAAGGGGGATTACTTAACTGAAGAGGAATTTTTTGAGAAGCATAAAATCAAAATTCATTGAAATCCTTATCGAATTCTTTTCTTATATAAAAATCACATTCATCTTTATGTTTCACAGAAAGAATCCAAATTTCTTTTTTATTTTTTAGTATAATATAAAATGTCCTAAAGGATTCTGTTTTAAATTCCCATAATGTGGGTTTTGTATGGAGCAGCGGTTTTCCAATAGTTTCAGGATTTTCTTTTAACCGTATTAATTTTTTTGCAATTTGATTTGAAACAGATTTGTCAATTTTACTAAATTCTTTGTCAAATTTCTTTCCAAATTTAAGATTATACATCCCCCTAAAAAGTTTATAATCTTTATATAATTTTTCGATTTGTGGTCTATTAATAAATTTTAATAGTTACTTAACAGATAGTTCTGGACTTGGCGGTCCATAAAATTTAATTTTCCCGACGGGGAAAATTCGGGGCGAAAGTTCGGGAGTCAAAAGATTTATATACTATAGCCATTCTATAGTGGAATGGTGACAACAATTCAAGTCAATGAAGATTTGAAAAAGATTTTGAATAGATTGAAAGGAGAAAAAGAAACTTATGAATCTGTTATAATAAATCTTGTAAAGTTTTTTGAAGAACAAAATAGAAAAAAGGAAGAATTTCT
>DAIENA010000037.1 GCA_027341315.1 archaeon
TCCGTCGAGACGTCGATAGTGTATGTTGTTCCCGTCGAAGTTCCGTCGTAATTGTGTGTTGCGTTAATGTTTGTTGCAGGCAACGCATTTACCGTCCCGAATTGTATTCCCTGAGACAAATTAGTCCCAAATGAAATTGCAAGATATTTTGCAATTGAAACATTAGAAGTTGTGCTTCCCGAAGTGACGTTTCCCGTTAAAGTAAAACTCTCCAGAAAAAACAGGAAAAAGGAAGCGATAACAACAAAAACTAAAAAAGCATTCATTCCTCTCCTGAAAGATTCACTTTTTTTCATTTTTATTCCTATTTTTATTTCGGATTTAATAAAGAGAAAACATTATTTAAATACTTCCATGATAAAATCAACAAATGCCTCCTGAAGTCACTCCCTCGAATGAAACCGAGTTGTTATAGTCTCCAGAAGGTTGCGCCGACGGAATGTCAAGCCAAAATCTCCAGTAACTTGAATTTCCCGGAGCAATACTTTCCGCGTAAGATTTTACGTAACTTGTTGTCATAGGAGTTTCATTTGACAAAAGCGGATGAGTTGAATTGGTTAAATTTAAAGCCGCGTAAGTTTCGTTTCCAAGGCCGATGACGTCAAGAGCAGCGCTTGTCAAACCCGCGTTTGCTTTTATACAAAAGTCAACATGGGAGTTACTGTCCGTCGAGACGTCGATTGTGTATGTTGTTCCCGTCGAAGTTCCGTCGTAATTGTGCGTTGCGTTAATGTTTGTTGCCGGCAAAAAAGAAACGGTTCCGAATTGTATTCCCTGAGACAAGTTAGTCCCAAATGAAATTGCAAGATATTTTGAAACACTCACATTCGAAGGCGTGTTTCCGGAAGTTACGTTTCCTGTAGCAAAAAAATTTCCAACAAATAAAATAAAACATATGAGAACTATAAGGAAAAGAAACACTTCTTTTTTATTTTCAAAAAATTTAATCATCAGGTAAAGAAGAAAATTAATTTTAAATATTTATCTTAAAAAAAATTTTACAAAATTAAAACTTAAGCCGGACTTTGTCCGTGTCTTACTGCCGTAAACTGAAGATTATTTGTGTACGTTCCGGCCGGTTGAGTCGAAGGCGCGTCAATGTAAAACTTCATATAAACAACTGAATTGTCACCCATCCCGTTTCCGATTAAAGAATAATTTGTAGTCATTATCGTCCTGTTTGGCGTTGGCACCGTCGAATCTGTTGTATTTACCGCGTAAGTTTCGTTTCCAAGACCAAGCGTGTCAAGAGACGCGTCCTTTAAATCTCCGTCGGCTTTCACGTACAAATCGACGAGCGTATTCGTCGCGGAGATGTTCACGTAATACAACGTCGAAGCGTTTAAATTATTTCCCTCAGCGTCGAGATAATGAACCGGAAGTGAAACAACGTTCCATCGCACACTCTGCGTTAAGTTGTCCGAAAGTAAAATTGAAATTGCAGCCGAGTTGTCTATGTTAAAACTCGTCGAGTTTGTCCCCCAGTTGTTCGAGGTGTCGTTACAATAATAAACTACGTCGTGGGGTCCGGGTCCTAAACTCGGGTAATACCAAAAATAAGAATCGTTAAGTCTGTTCATCGTGACGTTTGCCGCCGAATCAAGGGAGTATTCACATATGGAAATATTTTCATTTTCAGCGACGGAAACATTGAAAGCAACATTAAGAGTTGTATAGTTTATCGTCGAGACCGGGCTTATTATTGAAACGTTCGGGGGTGTAATATCAATTATTGTTAAACTATTTGAGTCAATAAAAGCAGTTGAATTGTACAAGTCGCTAACGCTGACAGAACACTTCCACACGTTTCCTAAACTTAAGTTTCCGCTGAGTAACGGCGCATTCACCGTCGAGCCGTTTGAAAGAAGAGTGTAATTAATTGTGAATTGATTTATCGAGTTTTTTACCCATTTAACAGAAGCGTTTAACGTCGTGCTGTCCGGGTCGCTAACAACAAAAGAACAATTCAGGTTTGCGTTACTTTCGTTTCGTCCGTTTACCGACGTCAAAACCGGCGACGGATTAAAAGGCCCGACGTTGAATTTGAAAAAAAAGTCTTCAATTCCAGCCCCGGGATTTAATATTATTCCGGTTCCTCCTCCTGAATTTATTGAAAGAACATCAGCCGAAACTAATCCTGCAAAAGCCAACACTACAAAAATAAAAATCCATGATGATTTCATTTTTTCATCCCCGTCAATTTTCTTAATTTTGGATAAAGTTTATATGTAAATTCTGTGACTTTTTTTGTGTAAACTGTGTCCACCATTTTCCCGTAATAATTAACTGAATTCCTGTTACGCCTCAGTTCATTGAAAAAATTTATTTCATTTTCAGAAAAATTAAAATTTTTTAGGTAGGAAATTTCAGCTTCATGCGAAAAATTTCCCGACGAAGAATAACCGTCAAGAAAAAGTTTCGCCCTTGTTAATTCCATCAAAATGTCATAGCAGTCTTTCACTATAGAACTTGAATTATTTTCTTTTATTCCAATCAGTTTAATTCGCTCTTTTAATCCGCTCAGGGAAATTTCCGCCTGACTAATCAAAAATTCAGCCTTCTGCTTGTCGGGGGTTATTTTTTTTATAACCCCTTTTTTTATGTAATAACCAAACTCTTTTGGAAGCATCATAATTCGATTCCCCCTGAAATTAAAATTCCGTTTAAAATGTTATTTCTTAAATTTTTGTGAATACCATTTAAAGAGGGGTAAAAATTAATTACTATTTCCCTTTCCAAAAATTTTTCAAACTTTGATAATTCAATTTTTTTTTCCTTTGCTCCGATAACTGCAATATCCAAATCCGAATTTTTTTCATCTTCTTTCCCAAAATAAACGTCTTCTCCTTTTGAATAACTCCCAAAAAGAAGAACTGTTGAGCCGGAAAAATTTTCCTCAAGATAATTTTTAATTCCGGATTCATAAAAATTCATCAGATTAAAAACTCTTTTTAGATTGACTGCCTTTTCACTTTCCCGGTTGAATTTTATTAAAACAAGATTCATGGTTTTTGATTTTTCAATAACGATTAGCCCTTCCTTACTCAAAAAAGGGACGGAATTTGAAACTGCCGTCGGGGAAACATTAAGAATACCTGCAATTTTCCTTAAATTAAATTCCTCCCCGGAATGAATGCATAAAAATCTGAAAATCTGCTCCTGAAGTCCTGTCCACTTTTGTTTATACGTTTCCATCTTAATTTATATGTATCAACTTAAGTTTATATATCTTTTTAAGAGATTATTCCAATAAAAGGTTAAGATTAAGAAATTATTTAAATCTAATTAATCAACCATAACTGAATCTGCTCCACTTATTTCCGTCGCAGCCGTAAAAGTTTTTATCGTTTTTATTAAAATGGTTAAATTAATTAATCTTTTAAATAAATTTTGTCATGATGGTCAAAATCATAAAAAATTATTTTGTCATTAATTTTATCGTATTTAAAAACCAGAACAAAGCTTGTGTCGATATGCACTCTCTTAAAATTGTTCAGAGGGGCTCTCAAATTTTTATAATGTTCAACATTTTCAGAATTGACAATTTCATTAATCTTTTTTAAGAGGATACTGTATCTTTTATAATCTTTTTTATATAACTTCTGAAGAATTTGATGTAAACTTTTTTCTACCTCAAATTTACGCATTTTCCACGGTAGCCCTCAGG
>DAIENA010000038.1 GCA_027341315.1 archaeon
AATCTCCAGATGAATCTGAACAACCTTGAGAAACTCCAGTATATTTATTAAGACAAACCCCCTCAAACCCTCTCTCCAAACAACCTGAAAGATAATCAGGGGAACCACTATTCATTAATTCATCACAAGTGTGCGGTGTCAAACTCTCCCCGCAATAAAACCTGACTCTATAATCTAAACATCCTCCGGGGTTATCCCGATTCCAACACGTCAACCCCGTCGTCGTGTCACACGTTATTTTTTGATCTGTTAATGACGCGGGTTTTCCGTCGGCAGTCTGGCATTCAATTCCCGTCGGATGAAGACACATATCGGAGTAAACTTGAATTGCGTTTGAAATTGTTTCAAGGTCACCATTTCCATCTGGCTTGTCTCTATTCTGCCAGGCCGTCCAGTAACCGCTCGCAGATTTTACTCCAATCGACGGAGCGTCAATAACTTTTCCTGTAAACTTTCCCCAAATGTCGCTAAATACATTTGCTGAAACAAAACTAAACGACAAAAGAAGGACGATTCCAAAAACTAAAAATAAATTAATTGCACCTTTCTTCATCGACTAATTAAAAATAAAAACTATTTAAATATTTCTGTTGTGCACAGGCAAATAGGAATTAATTAGGAACTACGAATTAATAAGAGTTTTTTCTTAAATTTTAATGGGAGATAAATGGGAATTAATTGGGAAAATTAAATCAAGTGACTGGCGACTCAAAGTCCTGAAAATTTTGAATATCGGCGTGAAAATGCCAAGTGAGATTTCAAAAGAATCAAAAATTTCTTATTCCCACACAAGTGAAACATTAACCGATTTAGAAAATCTTGGATTAATAGAATGTAAAAATCCTAATTTGAGAAAAGGAAAAATTTATTCAATAACAAAATTAGGCAGGTCTATTTTAGAAGAACTTTTATAAAAAATTTGTGAAGGATAATTATTCTTTGTCTATCATTTGTCGAAAAAAAACTTCATTTTATTTTGTTTTCAAAAAATTTATTCAAGACCAAACTTGGCAAGAACTTCATGAGGCTTTTTGTAATATTCGTTTATCAATTCCTGAACCTCGCTAAAACCAAAAACTTTTTTTTGATAAAATCTGTACAAAAGTTCGGCTCTTTTTTTGAATTCTTTGTAAAGTTCTTCTGTCGGAATTCCGTATCGGTGATAAATTTTTTGAAACAACCGGCTCTCTTTTTTAAAATAAAATTTATCTTCGGCCGAGTCCCAGACAAAAGGTGTGTTCGTCAACGCGACGTCGTTTTCTCCAATATTAACAATTTCAACAATCTCTCTTAATTTTCTTGTCTCCTGATTTTTAACAATTGCGTGGGTCATAACACACATACTATCAAGAACATTCAGTAGCGTCGGTGAAAGTTCAATCGGAGGAGTCTCCAGTCTTTTTATCACAGTCTCTATAGAGTCGGCGTGAATCGTTGCGATGGAAGAGTGACCCGAAGCCATCCCCTGAAATAAAACTGATGCTTCTTTACCTCTGACTTCACCCACAATTACATAATCCGGGTTCTGCCTAAAGGAAGCTCTTAATAATTCATACATATCAATTTCTCCAAGACCTTTTATTCCCGTCGCTGAACGTGAAACACTTGGAAGCCAGTTGTCTCTCGGGAGATTTAATTCACGGGTGTCTTCAATTGAAACAACTCTTGCCTCAGGCGGAATAAAAAAGGCAATTGCATTAAGCAGGGTCGTTTTTCCCGACGCTGTTCCACCTACAATTAAAAGATTCATTTTATACTGAACAAGCATCCACAAGTAAGCAAGCATTTCCGGACTAAGTGTATTAAACGAAATCAACTGCGGAGGCGTCCACGGCGTTTTTGTAAATTTACGTATAGTAAAAGTCGGTCCCTTACTCGTCACGTCTTTTGTGTACGTCGCGTTGACCCTCGAACCGTCGGGCAAACTTCCGTCCAAAATCGGCTGTGCGTACGAAATATATTTTCCGCATCTTTGCGCAAGTTTTTCAACAAAACTTTCAAGAGCGTCATTTTCTTTGAATATTAAATTAGTTTTCAAATTTCTAAAAATTCTGTGAACAAGGTAAACCGGACTGTCGGCTCCGTTGCATTCGATATCTTCAACAAAATAATCCCGAAGTAAAGGTTCAACTTCATTAAAACCAATAAAATCTCTTGCAAGGTAATAATAAATTTTTTTATAACTTTCATACGTGAGTTCAATTCCGAGTTCTATTGCAATAAGTTTAAACCGTCGGTCAATGTACTCAAAAAGCGTTTCTTCTTTTCCCTCCAAAACTTCTTTAAAATTAATCATACTTCTCATCGCAGCGACGACTTTTTCTCTTGCTTTTTCCTCTTCGCTTGTCAAAATCGGCTCTTCGATTTCATAAAGAACTTCGTACTCTTTTGGGTTCCAGTAAATGTGAACGTAGGCAAAAGGTGAAACAAGGCAATATCTGACGTCGATTTTTGTTTTGTCGCTTATTTTTTTTATCGGCGGAATTCTTGGCGTAAAATCAATTGCCACCATCGGATAATCAAGGATTCCTATTTTTTTTACCATTATTTCAAAGAAAAGTCAATGTTGTTGCTTACTCCTCCTTTGTTTTCTATAAATATTTGATAAGGTGAACTTGAACTGGTTATAATTTTGGAGGAATCTTTTCCGCTGTAAGTTAGATTAAAACCTGAATATTTTTTTTCAATTAAAACATTGTATCCTGAACCCAACTGCGTTGTTGAAATATTAAAAGAACCTTCGCTGTAATTTTGACCCGGCTCCGAATACATGTAAGCCCCTTTAAACAAAAAAGAGAGCGTGTCCGTCGACGAATTTATCGTTAAGTCCCCTTTGGAAATGGAAATCTCGACGAGTCTTTTATTCCCGACGCCGTCCTGAGAAACTTCGTTAATAACAGAATTAATTTGTTTTAACATTCCGATGGATTGTTCAATTAAAGCCTTGTCCTGAAGTTCATCTATTTTTGGCTTGACAAAAGCGAGTATAAGTCCGATTAAAACGAGGGCAATCAACGTGTACGTCACGGTCTCGACCCAAACTTGCCCCTTTTTTTTTACAAACATTTCACACCTCTCAAATTAAAAGAAGAAACAAATTTAAATTTAAATAGTTAATGTTTTACAACTCTTGCGTCTTAACAATTTGCGATAAGAGCCGGCGAACACGGAGGAATATTTTTCATGGAATCTGTGACGCTGCATTGGACTCCGGATATTTTCGGAGAAATTTCTAAAGACGTCGGAGCTTCCGAAAGGTTAGACAGGCAGTAAGTTTTTCCCGCTTCTTTATCCGGAAATGTAACTCCGGTTGTTTTTGTTTTGTAATTTATAAGTCCCTGAATTGTTTGAGAAGTTCCCGTCAGAGAAAAAGTTCGAGAGGTCGTTTCGCCCGACGCAGCGACGAGAAGCGAGTCCATCGAAAAGTCACTTCTTAAAATTGAAAATATAAGGGTGTTGTTATTTAAATCATAACAAGTGTAATCCGGATTTAATTTAACCTGATTTAAAACGTCCTTGCAGGCTGAAGCATTGTCTAAACCAGACCTGACAAAATTTGTAATAATCGACGCTGCTGCTGCAACC
>DAIENA010000039.1 GCA_027341315.1 archaeon
ATCCACTGCAGGAAACTGAATTGTAAGAGTTTGTCCAAAAACAACTGGGATTGTTTAAACAAGAGGTGCTATTTGTATAACCTATACAATTACTGTTAGGATAATTAGGGTCCGAAGACGAACAACTTCCGCCCGTAACAGTTGTTCCTTGATAATATCCAACACACCCTGTGTAAGTTGGGTGAGCATTAAGGTCACAAGTTACCGACGAAACAAAACCAAGCGAAGAAACTGAAATAACAAAAAGAGACAAGAACAATAAAAAAGTAATCACACTCGTTTTCTTCATTCGAAAATCACGCTCTTTTATTTTATAAATATTTTGATTTTTACAAATATGATGTTTTATCCCTTAATAACAATTAAAGGTTTCATTCTTGCAACTTTTTTGGAAATTCCAAGGGAATGAACAACGTCGACAACTTCTTCGATATCTTTGTAAACTTCGGGCGCCTCTTCTAAAAGTCCTTTTTTAGTCCCCCCTTCAAACTGAATTCCGAGTTTTTTTAAATTTGCTTTTACTTTTTCACTTTTCAAAGTTTTTACAGCCTCGCTCCTTGACATAACTCTCCCCGCGCCATGAACCGACGAGCCGAAAGTTAATTCATCGGATTTTTTTTGTCCGACAAGAACGTACGACGCTGTTCCCATCGAACCCGGAATTAAAACGGGCTGTCCGACGGGCCTGTAAATTTTTGGAATTTCAATTTTTCCAGAACCAAAACTTCTGGTTGCGCCCTTCCTGTGAACACAAACTTTTTTCTTTTTTCCGTCGACGATATGCTCTTCAATTTTTGCAATGTTGTGGCATACATCATAAAAAACCTCCACTTTAGTTTTAACTCCAAAAATTTTCAAAAGTTCCTCCCTTACCCAATGAGTTAACAATTGTTTATTTGCAAATGCAAAGTTCGCCGCGGCAGCCATCGCCGAAAAATAATCTTTTCCGAGTTTTGAATTTATCGGGGCGTTAACTAACTCTCTGTCGGGCAGATTTTTCGCTCCGTATTTTTCCTCCGGCTGATTTGACTTTTTCAAATTTGTCGTAGAAAAATTTTTTTTCCGAAAAAATTTTTCTTCCATTTTTTTTATGTAGTCCGAAGCGACCTGGTGGCCGAGTCCGCGCGAACCGCAGTGAATCATCACGACAACCTGATTTTTGAAGAGTCCAAAAACTTTCGCGGTCTTTTTGTCAAAAATCTCGTCGACAAACTGAATTTCCAAAAAATGATTCCCGGAACCAATCGTTCCGACCTGCCCGACGCCTCTTCTTTTTGCTCTCTCACTCACGTTAGACGGATCGGCTCCTTTCATGCAGCCTTCCTCTTCGCTGAATAAATAATCCTCCGGAAATCCGTATCCTTTTTCAACCATGTATTTTGCACCGCCCAAAAGAAGTTTGTCCAGTTCCTTGTAGCTGATTTGAAACGGACTTCCGCGCCCGACCCCCGACGGGATTTTTTCATAAAACTTTTTTGAAATTTCCTTTTGCTTTTTCAAAATATCTTCCTTTTTTAGGTTTGTTTTCAAAAGCCGAACGGAGCAGTTAATATCGTATCCGACGCCGCCGGGGGAGATTATTCCTTTTTCTAAATCAAACGCCGCAACTCCGCCGATGCAAAATCCGTAGCCCTGATGACAATCGGGAAGCGCAATCGATTTCCCGACGATTCCGGGAAGTTTTGCGACATTTTTTACCTGTTCCAAAGTTTTGTCTGCGACTACTTTTTTATAAATTTTTTCAGAGGCATAAACGACTCCGGGGACGTTCATTTCGTCCTCTTTGGGAATTACATGAATATTTTTTTCCATCAAATAAAAAGTTAAAAATTATTTAATAAAGTATCTATATGTCCAGAACAATTCTTGCGCTCCACTTCCCGCTTTTTTTTTGAATTTTCATTTCATTATAAGTCACAGCTTTTATTGAAAATAAATTTTTATAATTTTTTCCGTCGTCAAAAAAAGCTTCGGCCTGAAGTGTGAACTTTTTTTTGTCTATTTTAAGAAAAGAAACTTTTGACAAAATTAAATTTTTCGAGTCAAACAAAAAAATAAACTCTTCTAAAAAGTTGTACATTAAATTCTCAAAATCAATTCCTTTAATATTAAATTTTATTTTGCGGCTTCCATGCGTTTTTTTGTTTAATATAGAATAAGTCAAAGCATATGCCGAATTTTCAAAAACTTCTTCAAGATTTTTTCCGTATGAAAAAAATTTTATGTCCGCCGTGTGTGAAACAAATTTGTATTTCATTTTATATTTTGTAACAGAAAATTTTTAATTTTCGGGGCGAGTAACTCGACGAATTAGCGAAAAGTAAAACTTCCGAAGAATAAACGTTTCCGGCGACGTTCTCATTAAAATTGCATATATCCGTCTGAGAACATATGTAAATAGAGCAGTTCTCCCCGTATAGAGAATTATTTACAAGGTAACTTTTTAACACCGGGGAAAATCCGGAATCATTCGAGTACGACGGAAGCGACGCCGAGAAAACTTCACTTCTTAAATTATTTTGAGTTTCTATTGCGTTTAAAATAATGAGATTATTTTTCTGAAGCGAATTAATATCTTTTTCAGAACTGTTGTAAACCATCAAAACAATCATAACAAAACCGAGAAGAAAAACAATTGCCATGAACGCTTCAACAACTTTTATCCATCCTTTTTTATTCACTAAAATTCTCATCCAAAAACAAGGAGAAACAAACTTTTAAATTTAATCAAAATTATTTTATTTAGTCTACCAAATTTTAACCCTCAAAGTTCCGATTTCACTTGAGGCATTTTCTGAAAGATAATTAAATTTCAAATCCTCTGAATAAATTTCCACGTCGGATTTTACCAAATCATTTCCGACCGCCGTTCCGTTGGAATACAAAAAATACAGATTAAATTCCATGGAAGACGGGACGTCAAGAAGGTTTTTTGTGGATTCGTAATTCGAAGAAAAGTTTGACATTAAATCAAGAACTTTTTTTATAGGAATTAATTTTTCCTTCTTTTCACTTTCAGGAGAGATTGAATTACATCCGGAGCCTGTAAAAACATGGTTATTTTTAATTAGGTTTGAATAATAAATTTTCATAAATCCTTTTCCTCCCTCGACGAGAACGGAATTTCCCGAAACCGAGGATTGAATTCCCCCGCTGTCCGAAACCGCAATTGTGTCTCCTCCGCTTATTACTTCAGGAAGCGGCATTTGAATGCATCCCCCCGAATTTGCGACGTCGTAACCCCTTAAAACCCAGACGGATGAATAAAGATTTTCGAATACGTTTCCTTCGATTGTTTTCAAAAGTTCTTTTTCGGTTCCACCCCTCGAAATTGTCGAACTTGCAAATACATAAATAAAAATAATCGCGATTACAAAAATTATAAAAGAAAGTATCATACTGACTTGAGAACCTTTTTTTGTTATTTTTTTCATTAACTAAATAATAAAAAAGATTTTATTAAAGTGTTGTTTTGATAAGAATAAAATTTATCCGAAAATGTTTTTGAACCATGAAAGGATTTTGTCAAACAAC
>DAIENA010000003.1 GCA_027341315.1 archaeon
AAGTGAGAATTTGACTTTTGAGAAGCAGGTCTTTTATCAATTGGTTGAATTACAAGATACTTTTCCTAGTACAGATTTTAATTGGACAGAAGAGATGGATTATTCTAAAGTTATTATTGCTAATAAATTTAATATTTCATTAGCAGAGATAAACCAAATTGAATATAAGGGTGCAAAAAATCAATGGCCTATGCCCCCCATTAAATAAGAGTTAATAAGATAAAGAAAGTTTGATTCCCATTTTTATCCCCTCTGACCTTTGTCCATACGATTTCTCGAGGAAATGATTAAAGTTATAAATTGCAACTTATTTCTTTTTAAAATGATAATCGACATCCACGCACACATGGATTTCTTGTCCGAAGAAAAAATAAAAAAAGTTCAGGAAAATAAAAAAATAAAATTTGTAATCACGAATTCGGTTAATCTTGAATCATGCAAAAAAAATCTTGAAATTTCGAAGAAATTTCCTAAAATAAAACTCGCCGTCGGAATTTATCCTGAAAAAGAAATCTCCTCTGGAGATTTCAAAGAACTTGAAGAGTTTGTTTCAAAAAATAGAAAAGAAATCGTCGCGCTCGGCGAAATCGGACTTGACTTGTACGAAACGAATGAAAATTTCGAACTCCAAAAAGAAATCTTTCTCAAGGAATTAAATCTCGCAAAAAAATTAAGTCTTCCGGTGATAATTCATACGAGAAAAGCGGAAGAGGAAATATTAGAAATTCTCGAAAATTATAAAGATTTGAAAATAATTCTTCATTGTTTTTCCGGAAATTTCAAACTTATTAAAAGAGGGGTGGAAATAGGATGTTATTTTTCAATTCCGGCAAATATTGTTCGTTCCGAGCATTTTCAAAAAATGGCGGTGGTTGTCCCGAAAGAAAAGATATTAACCGAAACCGATTCTCCGCTTCTCTCGCCGTTTAAAGACGTCGAAAACGAGCCGTCATTTGTCGAGGCGACAATAAAAAAAATTTCTGAAATTTGGAAAACTCCAGAAAAAGAAGTGGAGAAACAAATTCTAAAAAATTCAGAAAATGTTTTTGGTAAACTCTGAACGTGTAGTCATTTTAAAAAAGTAAAATAAGAAAGATTTAAGTACATTAAACTACCCTATAATTTATTCAACACAACAAAAACCGATGAAAAATCAAAAAGTCTTTCAGATGTTTGAAGGAATACTGCTTGTATTATTAGCAATAGCAATAATTTTATTTTTTATTGGACTCTCGAGCGCTCTAAAATTAAATTATGGCGCACAGTTGATAATTTTGATTTACCTTCTTTTGACGTACCTTTTGATTGTAATTTTAATTTTAAAACTTAAAAATATTTTAACTTATCAAAACACCGAGGACAAAAAATTTTTGGAAAAACCAAAGATAAGAATCATTGAAAAGCCAGTGATAAAAGAAATAGAAAAACCGGTGGAAAAAATCGTCGAGAAAATAATCGAAAAACCGGTGATAACCGAAGTGATAAGAAACGTATACAAAACGAAAACCGAAAAGCCCAAAAAGAAATACAAATATTACGGCTCGAGTCTGGCAAACACTTACCACGTCGAAAAATGCAGATTCTCCGGAATGATAAAAAAAGAACATTTAATTTTAAAGAATACAAACACTTATTTTAAGAAAAACAAATTCCACGCCTGCAAGAACTGTATGCCCAACAAAAAATAAATTGGGAAATTCTTCAAATCAAAACATTTAAATAAGAAATTTGTTTGAAACTTTCATGGAAAAAGACATCGGAAAAATTCCGAAAAACGACCAGTCTGAAATTGTTCTTAGAATTGACGACTTCGGCGGGAAAAGAGGATTCACAATCCGTGAGTTTGTGACATCGGAACGATACACCGGTTTCACAAAGGCGGGCGTCAGAATTCTCGCAAAAGACTTTCCAAAGTTTAAGGAAATGATTAACTCCGTTTCCGACGACGAAATGAAAGACGAACCGTCTGAAGACGCTGGCGAACCTGAAAAAAAACCAGTAAAAAGAGCGCCGAAAAATCAGGAAGAACTACCAGATTATTAAAAGTATATTTTTGAGATGGAAAAAGAGATTTCTAAAGATTTACAAAAGTCAAGTTAGATTTCTGGAATTTAATTTTCCCGAATAATTATTCGACCTTATAAGAAATAATCCAATCAAGATTGTTAAAAACATTAATCGCGCTCCTCAATTTTTTGCCATTGCATTCAATTAAATATTCCAGTTTTTCGGTTTTATTTTTTTTGTCAGATTCAATAGAAATCATTTTAACTTTGTTAAAATTTTTTAAAAGCTCATTGAATTGATTTATTCCTTCCTGTTTTATCTCAAAGAAAATTCTTTTTTGATACGACCCGACCCCGTGTTTTTCAAAGAAACTGTCAATTGTTATAATCATCCAGACGAAAAAATACACGATTCCGCCGACGACGTAATCTCCGACTCCGATTAAAAGCCCGAAAATTGAAAAAACCCATATGCTCGCCGCCGTCGTAAACCCGAATATTTTGTCAGGCGTTCGAATTAAAGCTCCGGCGCCTAAAAAACCGATTCCTGTAACAATTGCACCAATTATAGGAAGAGGGTTTCCCGCCCCGAATTCGATGCCGATAATCGCAAGTCCGCATGCACCAACAGCGACGAACGTAAACGTCCCAAACCCGATCGGCTTATGCGTTCGCTGTCTTTGAAAACCGAAAAGAATTGCAAATATAAATGTTACAAGCAATCTGAGAAAAATAATTTGCGTGTCCATTAAAAAAACATTTATTTTCAATTTATAAAAATTTAGATACTTAACTTTTAAAAACCAGAGAATCTTAAATCGACTATGGTTCGCAAACAGGCATCATGGAAATTTATTTAGAAATATTATAACGATGATTTAGATGAAAGAAACACTCCCGAAACAAAATTCTATTTATCATGGATGAAAAAAATCAGAGGTCAAAAAATTTTATGTTTGGGATGTGGTCCAAATTTATACGACGATATTCAATTCTTTGGAAACATACCAAAAGAAATTGTTGGAATAGATATAAACAAGAACAATATAAATTTCCTAAAAAAGTCCACACATCCCAATATTTTAAAATCAAAGCGAGTTCTGGAAAATAAAAAAATTAAGGTTAAATTAATTGTAGGAGACATTCTAAAATTAAAAAGAGAATTTATTAATCAATTTGATACGGTTTATGCAATAGGTGTCGTTGGAATGTTTAGGGAAAATAAATTAAAAAAATTATTAAATTTAATTTATCTTTATTTGAACCCAAGTGGACTCTTCCTTGATGTCGATTGGACAGAATGCCAATTGTCCGACGAAAAGTATAAAGAGAGACAAAATTTTGAATGGTATTCAAAAGACGGACCGACCATTAAAAAAATCGGAAAACTAATCGTACAAACAAATTTTAAGATTGCCAAACATCTAGTTTATAATGTTCCAAACAAAAAAGAATATTTGTGGGGAAAGATATATGGGTTCTTAGCAAAAAAATAAAGCTTCTAATTTATTTCTTCCCGTTGCTTAAGTAGCTTGGCATTAAAGAATTGTGCCCGAACTGTATCATCAAGTCGACGCCGAGTTTTTCCATTCCGACCGGGTAATCGCACGCGCCAAAACAACTTCCAAGGAAAATTAAAAAATCAACTCCGGTTTTTTCTTTTAGGTAATCTACAATTGCAGTTGCATATTGCTTAAGACCGTCGGGAAATTGAATTAAAACCAGTTTTGCATTTTCTTTCTTGATTAATTTCACCGCTCCGTCTAAATCCAGATTGTACTCCTCTTCCAAATCTTTGAGTGTCCTTTCCTTTGCCATGAAATTAACGGGAAAAAGAAAGTTATAAATTTAACTTTAACGCTTATATCCATAACATTTTAAAAAAGCTGTATCTTCTATTTATAAAAGAGATGAAATGAATGAAAAAAAAGAATTCGAAATATGAGAATAAATCAATAAAAAATTTGATTCTCGAGTTTAATACCGACGCTTCGAAAGGATTGAGCGAGAACGAAGCAAAAAAACGGCTCGAAAAATACGGCCCAAACGAAGTCGAAGAAAAAGAGGAAAATTTTTTCAAAAGAATTCTTAGAAGATTTTACGGTCCGATACCTTTTATGATAGAACTTGCAGCAGTTCTCTCAGCGCTCGTCCAAAAGTGGGAAGATTTTGCAATAATTTCTCTTTTGCTTTTTGTTAATGCGGGAATTGACATATGGCAGGAAACTAAAGCATTGAACGCTCTTAAAATTTTAAAAAATAAATTTTCAAAAAAGGCGCTTGTCCTTCGCGACGGAAAGTTCAACGTCGTCGACGCAAAAAATTTGGTTCCGGGGGATATAATTAAATTAAAAATAGGGGATATAATTCCTGCCGACGTGAAAATAATAAAAACGGATGAATTGGAAGTCGACCAGTCTTCACTAACAGGCGAATCTTTACCTGTAAACAAAATCTTGGGGGACGTCGCTTACGCAAACAGCGTCGTAAAAAAAGGTGAAGCGATTGCCGTAGTAACAGGCACCGGAACGAATACCTATTTCGGAAAAACTGTCTCCCTCGTCGCAAGGGCCGATAAAATAAGCCGAAGCCATCTTCAAAAGGCAGTAATTAGCATAGGAAAATATTTAATTTTTATTTCAGTTTTTCTTTCATTAATTGTGTTTATAGTTTCAGTTCTAAGAGACGAATCCTTAGTTGAAATGCTAAGATACGTTTTGGTTTTAATGATCGCGTCAATTCCGGTTGCTCTTCCCGCAATACTTTCTGTCACTCTTGCCGTCGGTGCCTTGAGTCTTGCAAAAAAACATGCAATTGTTTCTAAACTTTCATCAATCGAGGAACTTGCCGGAATGGACACTTTATGTTTTGACAAAACCGGAACATTAACTCAAAATAAAATGTCAGTTTCAAATCCAGTTCCATTCGGAAAATATAATTCGAATGAACTTATGATTTACGCGGGTCTTGCATCAAGCGAGGAGGAAAAAGACCCGATAGAAATTCCAATATTTGATTACCTAAAGTCAAAAAAAATTTATTCAAAATTAATGGATTACAAAAAATTAAAATTTGTGCCTTTCAATCCCGTCGACAAAATGACCAAAGTCACTGTTCAAAGGGGAAAAAAAGAATTTGAAATTATAAAGGGAGCAGTTCAGATAATTGCAAAACTTTCAAAAATCGATTCTGGAGAAAGAAAAAAGTTTAACAAAAAAATTGAAGAACTTTCAATGGACGGAATGAGAACGATTGCCGTCGCCGTAAAGTCCGGGCGTTCATTTGAACTTGCCGGAATAATCCCGCTTAATGATCTTCCAAGAAGCGACTCAAAAAAAATTTTAAGTGAAGCAAGAAATCTCGGACTAAATCTCAAAATGCTAACAGGAGACAACATTTCAATTGCCAAATACATTTCCGAAATTGTGGGAATAGGTAAAAATATTCTTAATGCAAGGACTCTGAATAAAAATTTGAAAGTTTCAAATGTCTCCGGAAACATGAGAAACTTAAAAATTGATTCGAAAACCGCAGACGAAATAGTAAGCGCCGACGGATTTGCAGAAGTCTACCCTGAAGACAAATATTTTATCGTTGAAAATTTGCAGGAAAAAGGACACATTGTCGGAATGACCGGCGACGGCGTTAACGACGCCCCGGCATTAAGTAAAGCCGACGGGGGAATTGCAGTTTCAGGCGCCTCCGACGCTGCGAGAGCCTCTGCTGACCTAATATTAAGAGACAAAGGCTTATCCGTAATTATCGACGCCGTAAAAGAAGCACGTAAAATATTTTTGCGAATGAAAAGTTATTCAACTTACAGAATCGCAGAAACATTAAGGTTAATTTTGTTCATTGCTTCATCGATTTTAATTTTGGGATTTTATCCAATATCCCCCATAATGATTATTCTTCTGTTGATATTTAATGACCTGCCGATTTTGGTAATTGCATATGACAACACATTAATTGAAAAAAAACCGGTGAAGTGGAATCTTCGCGAAGTTTTGTCAATTGCAACGGGCCTTGGAATAACCGGCGTCCTTTCAAGTTTTATTGCATTGTATTTTGCAATAAGCATTTTTCATTTCCCTTTAGAAATCGTTCAGACAATAATTTTCTTAAAACTCGCCGTCGCTGGACACTCAACAATCTACGTCGCAAGAACAAGTAAAAGATTCTGGCAAAAACCATATCCGGCGCCCGTGCTTTTAATTGCCGGATTCGGAACGGAAATATTAGCAACGCTATTTGCCGTCTACGGTTGGTTTATCGCTCCGATAGGATGGACGGCAGCCGGAATAATCTGGGCTTACGCATTAGTATGGTTTTTCATAAACGATGAAGTAAAAATCAGAATTTATAAATTTTTTAAACAAAAAAGATAAATTTTTATATCTTAAAGATACTAAATACTTATGAAATTCTACTTGTCTTCATATAAACTTGGAAATAAAGTTAGCAAACTTCAAAAAATGATTTCTAATTCTAACCGAAAAATAGGATATATTCCAAATGCTCTTGACTTTTCCGGAGCAGATCCAATTAGACGAGAAGAAGGGATTAAAAAAGAAATTAACGAATTGGAAAGTTTGGGATTTGAACCCGAATTATTGGATTTAAAAAATTATTTTGGGAAAGAAAAAGCCTTAAAAAATAGATTAGAAAATTTAGGGGGGGTATTTATTCGAGGAGGAAACACATTTATTTTACGCCAGGCAATGAAGCTAAGTGGATTTGATAAATTAATAAAAAAACTAAACAAAAAAGAGGACTTTCTTTATTCTGGATATAGTGCGGGAGTCTGCATACTCGCACCAAGTTTAAAACCCCTCCAAATTGTGGATGATCCAAAAGATTTTCCATATAAAGAAATTGAAAAAGCGATTTGGAAAGGACTTGGAATTTTGGATTATATAATTCTTCCACATTACAAATCAGACCATCCGGAATCTAAGGATATTGACAAAGAAATTAAGTATTGTAAAAAAAATAAAATCCGATTCAAACCGTTGAAAGATGGCGAAGTTATAATTATTGAATAAATTTATTCTCCTTTTCTTTGACCCAAAAACTTTAAATCTGTGTTTAAACTTTTTCTTTTATGAGATCTCAAATAAGGCAACCGATAATCACAGTCGCGGGTCACGTCGACCACGGAAAAACGTCTATACTTGACGCTCTTAGAAGTTCGTCCGTCCAGGAGGGCGAAGCCGGCGGAATAACTCAAAAAATTTCTTTCACGTCGTACCCAGTAGAAAATTTAAAAAAAGCGTGCCCTCTAATTGAAAAATCGGGAATAAATTTAAACATCCCGGGATTCCTTTTAATCGACACGCCCGGTCACGCTGCATTCACAAATTTGAGAAAACGTGGCGGTTCTCTTGCGGACCTTGCAGTTCTTGTGATAGATATAAACGAAGGAATAAAACCTCAAACAGCAGAGGTAATTCAAATTTTAAAATTAAACAAAACGCCCTTTGTTATAGCACTAAATAAAATAGACAAAATAACCGGATGGAGAAAAAGTGGAGGCAGTTTAAAGAAATCCGTCGAATCACAGAATGAAAGAGTGTCTCAGGAATTCTTGGAAAAGTATTATACTCTTCAGGGAGCACTCCAGTCATACAGTCTTGACACCGATTTATTTTATAACATATCCGACTTCACAAAAAAAATTGCGCTCGTTCCGTGCTCGGCTGCAACACACGAAGGAATTCCTGAATTAATTTTAGTCATCGCGGGATTAAGTGAAAAATTTCTCGGAAAAAGACTCGAACTTCACGACGACCCGAAGGGGGTAATGCTTGAAGTAAAAAAAGAAAAATCAGCGTCGGCAATCGAAGCGATTCTCTACGACGGCGAGTTAAAAAGAACGGACGAAATTGCAGTTGCATCTCTGACGGGCGAACCAATCATTACAAAAATAAGAATCCTTGAAGAAATAAAACCAATTTCGTCAAAATTCGAACCAAAGGAAAAAGTCGCGGCGTCGACGGGAATAAGGATGCAGTTGACTGAAAAAACCGAAATTCTCCCCGGCATGCCTTTTTTAAAATTTAAAAATAATTTTGAAGAAATAAAAAACCTGTTCAAAAAAGAACTCGGAGAATCCATTCAAACCGAGAAACAGGGAATAATTGCAAAAGCAGATTCTCTTGGAAGCCTTGAAGCGCTGTTAGTTTTATTAAAACAAAGCAATGTTTCAGTTGTTAAAGCCGGAATAGGGGAAATAAATAAATCCGACGTGATTAACGCAAAAGCAAACCTTGACATAAATGAGCTCGACTCTGTAATCGTTGGTTTTAATATCGGAATCAGCGACGACGCAAAAGAAATTTTAGGGAAAACAAAAGTGATAACAAATGATATTGTTTACAAATTAATTGAAGATTTAGTTCTGTGGAGAAAGGAAAAAATCGCTGAAATTGAGAAAAAAAGACTTATGGGTCTTTCAACAATCTGCAAACTTGAATTGCTGCACCAATATGTTTTTAGAAACACAAAACCCGCAATTTTCGGAGTAAAAGTTTCAGGCGGAAAACTCATAAAAAATTTATCCATGATTGACGAGAACGACGAGAAAATAGGGAACGTAAAAAACATCCAGCAGGAAAAAAATTCAGTCGACGAGTCGGGCGTCGGCGACGAAGTTGCAATTTCGATTTCAAATGTGAATTACGAAAGACAGCTTAAAGAAAAAAAATTTCTTTACTCAAACATTGGAGAATCTCAATTCAAAGAATTTAAAAAAAATAAAGACTTGCTTAACCCATCTGAAATTAAGGTTCTTCAGGAAATCGCTGACATAAAAAGAAGAACGAAAGAAGATTGGGGGATGTAACATGAGAACAATAGAAATATTTAAGGGAGAAATTTTGAATCCAAGGAAAAAACCTGGGCATAATTTATGCTACCTTATTTTTTGGGAAGAAGAAGTTAGAAATTCCAGTGCTGAATTTTTCCATAGAGAAAAAATCTTCCTAAAACAAGTAAAATCTGTAAATAAAATTATTAAAAATATTGAAAGAGAAAAAAGCAAGTGGGATCTAGATATAAAATTTCCAAAGGAAGAAGGATTGTTTTTTGAGATAAACACAAAAACAAAATACAAGTATTTTCCGGTTGAAAATTATAACATAAGAGAAATAGGAAACTACTTAAAAAAATAGACAAAATTTAATGAGCCACTCCGGCAAGAGCGCTTCCAAGATAATACGCCCAAATAATTATTGCAAGGACCGCTTTCCAAAAAGCCAGTTTTAAAAATCCGACGGTAAATAACCACCCGGCGACCCAAAATCCGGCAAAAGAAATTTTCACGTTGTTGTTTCCATAAAATACCTTTTTCATATTATTAAAATTATTTTAAATTCCTTCTTCGTTCAGCCAAAAGTCTTTTTTTCTTTTTTCGACGAAGATACCAATAAACAATCAAACCAACGACAACCAAAATAATCATCCATGTTACAACCGGACTTGATTTTGATTTTCCCTGACCGTCGAAAAATTTAGAATCGTAAACAACTGTTTTTTCAACGGTTCTTCTGACATTTGCCTGATCACTATAAGAAATTTTAAGAGTGATATTTCCGTCGGACGGAATCGCGTCAAAATCCGCAGTCGTGTATTCGTTTGAATCCAAATCACCGACGATGTTCACATTCGAACCTTTTATTTGAATATTATCTTGCTTTGGAACTTCAACTGTCAGTGCTTTTATGTTCACCTTTGCAATATTTAAAATCTGCAGCGTGAATGTATTTGTTAATGGGTCATAATTTTTTACATAAACTTCAAAGTCAGCTCTTGAATCCTGGATTGAAACATTAAAAACTTGAGACAAAACTCCGCTTGAGTTTAAACTTGTTCCTGGGGAATAATATCCTTCAACTTGAACAATTCCGTCGGGAGCGTCTTTATTCACATTTAAAGTGTATGGAATTGCCCAGTCATTGTTATAGTTTTGAGTGTATGTACTTCCCGATAAAATTTTAGTTCCCGTATCTCCCTGAAGAGAAAACGAGTATCCGGGGTCGAGCCTGAAAATCGCACCGCCGCAATTTGGGTTTTGAACTCCGCTCACTTGGAAAAGTAACTTTACCGTGTCGCCCTGAACGGCAGGATAGGGATCCTGGTTTACAAGAGAAACTTTAAGATTACAATTGCTTGCAAAAACTCCAACTAAACTAATTAACATTAATGCTGCAACAAAAATAAACATCACACTCTTCTTCATGTTTTAACTAATTGGATTTTCTTTAAAAATCTTTCTGGAAGTTTTATTTAAAATAAATCAGAATGGATTTATTAATCTGCTTTGCCATTTCAGCATTCCTTATAACCGTTAAAGTGACTTCTTCTTTCTCATTAACAATTTTTAACAAATTGGAAAGGTTGAATGTTTCAATTGATTTATTTTCCTTAAAAAATTTATCAATTTTTTTAAGAATTTTTTCAGAATACTTTATCTGAACAATCATTTCTCCATAAGTCCCAATAGAGTAAGACCTCTCAAACAGAGACATCGATTTTATTGATTTTGCCTTCGCTCCGATTTTATTATAATATTTGACAGCCCCTTTATCTAAATTAGTCGAACCGGTTAAAAGATAGGATTTTATCCCCTTACTTTTAAGTTGTCCGATATACTTTTCTTCATAATTCAAATTCAAAAGAGATTCCCAAACATGAAGTGATTGATAACAATTTAGATTAGAATTTCCTTTCTTAAAATTTCTAAACCAATCATCTATAATTTTGTACCAATAATCCATCGCCTCTTTTAACGAATTAAAATGAAGAACTTCTATATCTTCCCCTGCAGATTTTTTATCCGTTTTCTTTTTCAAAACTACTTTTTCATAGATTTCATTAACATTCTTTTTTACTTCATCTATCCAATCTTTATTAATTGAAAAGTCTCTTCCATATCTTGTCAATACTTTTTGATTAACTAAGAAATTTACCTCTTTACTCACAGCCTGAAAAGAAACTTTCCTTCCATATCTTTTTTTAATAAAATTAACTATTTCGAAAATTTTTAATGGAAACTCATTCGACAAAATTGATAAAACTAATCCCCTTAGATTGCTTTTATCTTTAAATGGAAAAATAATTTCTGAATCCATTCCATCTTAAGGGAAAAACAAGTTTTAAACTTTTCTAATATTCAACCAAATAGTTTAATCATAATTTAACCAACGACTTTTGAAAAATAAATCTTAATTAAGTTTATGAAAAACAAAAGTTTAGTGATTGTGTCGGGTGCAAGCGGAAAATTAGGAGAAATCTATCTTAGAAGTTTCTCAAGACAAAATTTCTATAAATGCATCGGAATATCAAGAAGAAACCCTGAAAAAAAATTAAGAGACGTCTCTTATTTGAAGATAGACTTACTCAATAGAGAACAAACCAAGAAGAAAATAAAAAATTTAAAAATAGAATGCTATGAAAAAATATGGATTATTCATTGCATTGGAAAATTTAAATTTGAAATAAATAGAAAACCTGAATTTGATAAAAATAAAGACGGTATTGATGATATTATCTTTGATTCCAATATAAAAACATTCCTAAATTTATTTTCAAGCATAAAAGAGAATATATCTAAAAACACCAACTTAGAAATAATTGCTTTTGGTTCGGTGAGCGACAAATACAATGTTCCATTTTGGGAATCATATACCCAATCAAAAAATATTTTAAGAGAAATACTGAAAAAAATTTCCTTAAAAGAAAAGATAAAATGTAATTTTGTTAATGTGAGCACCACAAATACAGGAAATGAAAACTTACTTAGACCTTTTGGAGATAAAAAATACTGGTTAAGTCCAAGGGAAATCGTTGAAGAATCTTTAAAGAAAATTTCAGAAAACAAAAGGAGATTTTTTGAATTTAATATTATTAAAAATAATCCCTCCTTCAAAAGAAACTATTACAAAAGTCCAAACAAAATTTTAGCAAAATGGCTAAAAGAAATGGGAATAGAAGAAAAAGGAGGTGAAAAAAATGAAACTATTATATCGGGTCTTAATACCAATTAGTTTACTTTTGGGTGCGGGATATGGAATTATTTCATATGATTATGGAACCCCAAATTTTAATCAATGGAAAACCATACAAGAAGAAAGAATAAACAAATCCAAAAAGGAATTAAAGATAGACTATGAAAACTCCGTTAAAGATTTATTTTATAGAATAGATAAAAATAACGATGGGAAAATTGATTCAACAGAATTTTATCAGTTCTATAAAATCAACTAAGAACATTGTTCATGCCTCGAGCTCAAATTCTTCGGCATAACATTACGAACTTCATTCGTAACGTAACGCGTCAACGGTGTTTATTTTTGATGCACGAACGGCGGGAATAACTCCAGAAATTGCACCGGTCAGCGTCGCAAATAAAATACACCCGGCAAAAAGCCAGACCGAATAAAACGGAGACAAAAACGAAAGACCTATATTTTTTAGAATACTCGCCCCGACGCTCGTCATTATAAACCCGAGTGAAACACCAAGGATTCCGGCGACAAAACCCAGAAATGAAGATTCAAATAAAAATATTCCAAATATTTCGGAGTTTCTTGCCCCGATTGATTTCAAAACCCCAATCTCCTTAAACCTTTCCAACACCGACGTCACCATCGTGTTCGCCGTGTTTATTGCAGAAACCAAAACCGAAATCAGGGCAATTAAAACTACAAAACCTATAATTATATTCAAAACGGAGGCGTATGAATCAAGCAAACTCTGAAAAGATTCAACATAAAAATCCTCTTCGCCAATTTTTTGGTTTCTCTCATTTCTCAGGGCTCTTTCAATATTTGAAACGACGTTATCGACGTTTTTCATGTCGACTTTCGCAATGAGTTCTGCATAAGAATTTTTATTTGGATACATTGTTTTAAAATAATCATTTGAAATGTAAATATTGGAATCATCCTGGGGATTTCCTATCGACGTTAAAAACCCGACAACTTTTAATTTTGTTCCGTTAATTTTTATTTCGTCGTTTATACTAAGTCCTTTTTTAAAGATTTTTCCGTCGATCATATAATTATAACCTAAAATAATATCTCTTGTATCCCCAGATTGCAAAAATCTTCCGTTATAAATTTTTGCATTAAAACTTTCAAGAAGAATTGGGTTAGTTGGGTCGTAAGAAATTAAAAAAGCATATTTTTTTTCGTCCCTGTAATTTGTCTGAACTACCTGCGTGTAAGCTCCCGTTGCTTTGTAAACTCCGGCGACTCTCTTTACCACTCTCAAATCCGAATCTGTAAGATTTATTCCGTTGTCAACTCCCGTTGCTCCGGAAAGCCCTTTAGCCATAATCAAAACTTTATCGGCCGAACCGCCGCTCGCAAGATTTTGAGTGTAATTATATAAACCAATTCCAAAACTTAAAAAAATAAAAATCGTCGCAATTCCGACGAGAATCGAAAACACCGTCAGGAAACTTCGTCCTTTCCGGTGATTTAAATTTCTAAGTGAATAACGAATTGATTCGGCGTTTATCATTTTAATTTTTTCTCCATTTTGAGATCATTTATTTTTTTACCATCCCAAATTTCCACAAACTTTCCTCTCAGCTTTTTGTATCCTATATTTTCATAAAACTTTTCCGCTCCAATTGTAGTAAACAAAAATAATTTTTTTATTTTTCTTTTTTTAGAATAACTTTCAATAAAATTCATTAATTTTTTTCCATAGCCTTTTCCAATCTGATTAAACTTAATATATACCCTCCCGACCATATTATTTTTTAATGAAACTGTTCCAATTAATTTTTCATTATCCCAAAGGCAAAAGACATTTTCTTCACCAATTGATTTTAAAGTATTATCAAAATTATATTTTTCTAACATAATCTTCATAAGTTTTTTTGAGTAATCTTTTGAAACTATTCTCCTTAAAGTTTCCCTTCCAAGTAAACTTATTTTCATTGCATCACTTAATGTGGCTTTTCTTATTTTCATTTTAATCTCTCAAAGCCTCCACGGGATTTTGTTTTGCGGCATGAATCGCGGGAACAATTCCTGCAATGCCTCCGATTAAAAAACTTCCAAATAATGCACTTATTATTAATCCAATGTTGATCGTTATCGGAAGCTGCCCTTTGACAAGACTGTTTATTCCGACGGTGCCGACGATTCCTAATACCTCCCCGAATAACGCCCCGGCTAAACCTCCAACAAGACCAAGAAGACTGGACTCAATAAAAAACTGCAGAAAAATCTGGAAGTTTGTTGCTCCAATTGATTTCATTATTCCAATGTCTGACTTTCTTTCCAATACCGACGTCGTCATAGTATTCACAATTCCGATTGCTCCTATAAAAATTGAAATCGAAGCGATGATTGCAATAAATATTTGTACTCCTCCAATAATTTGATTAACTTGGTCCAAAGACGCCTGAGGAGTCGAAATTTCAAAGTTTTCCGCGTCACGCTTTACATCTCTTCTCTGAAGCAAAAGATTTTCAATATCGTTTTTTGTCTTGTTGATTTCATTTTTGTCGACGGGTTCAACGGCAATAATATCCACCTTGTCGCCATATCCGCTTATCTGATTAAGGTCGTTTGAATTTAAATACGCAACATTGTCAAAAATGAAACTTCCCTGACGGTCCAAAATTCCGACAACCTGAAAACTTTTATTTTCAATTACAACTGTATTTCCGGGAAGAACAACTTTTCCGAGCCCGACGGAATTTGTGTAAAAATTATATCCTAAAACAACTTTTCCTACGTCTCCGTCTTTTAATAATCGCCCGACAACCGGTTTTGCATTAATCTGTTCATATACAAATTTTCTGTCCTGTCCGTCGGGAACGTTCGTTGCGTAACCAAAAATTGCTTTTTTATTAAATATAAGTTTCCCGGGAACAATATCTCTTCCAACCGCTCTTTTAACGCTCGAGAGTTTTTTAATTGCATCAAGATCTCTTGTTGTTAAAGGAATGACGGAGCCCGAACCCGGCGGACCATAACCCGTGATTCCGCTCGCCTGAATTGTCAAAAGATCCGTCGAGCTTACGCCGAACTGGCTCGAAACCGCCGCCTGAAGTCCATTACCGAGAGAAATTAACGAAACAACCGCAGCAACTCCGATAAAAATTCCGAGAAGCGTCAGCCACGAACGAAGACCTCTATGTTTCAGATTTTTTATAGAAAGAACAAAAGCGTCTTTAATCATTTTTTCACCCTGGAATTTAAAATGAATATCCGGTTATAAATTTGATGTTTAATTTAGTTTTTTACTTATGGAAATAAAAGAAGAATAGGTTCGCAGAAACTCTATCAACTTAAGATCATGGTCTGAGATAATTTTTTTTACTTCATCTTTTGTATATCCCTTAACAAAAGTTTTAAAATTTTTATCTCCCATTATTAATCCATCTTTATAGCGAACTGCTCCGTCGATTAAATGACGATTTATCTCACTTTGATTTCTCAACGACAAAACAATGTAACCTTCTTTTTTTACTGCTAAAATTGCATCTTCCAAAACCTCTTCTCTTTGTTTTTTTGTCGGAAGAACCTGAAGAACAAAATTAAGAATAACTGCATCATACTTTTTTTCTTTTAACTCGGAAGATAGGAAGTGAATCTTTTTTACCAAATTGATATCAATTCTTTCAATTTGCTCTGGAAGGTCAAGTGCGTCGACGACAAACCCTTTTTCTGAAAGGTAAAGTGAATCACGAAGAAATTTTCCGCATCCATAATCAAGAACGGTCCTTACATTATTCTCAAGGAAAAATGGCAAGACTTTTTCTTTCATCTCTTTATTTGGTTTTGTCTCGCGGGAAGTTAAGTGGTAGGCAATCTGTTCAGGATTTATCATTTCCTCTTCTCAACTATTTTTTTCAATTCACCGTCGATATATTTTGCACCTTTCTTTTTTCGCGTCACTTTTTCGATTTTTCCGTCGCGTATCCAATAAACCGTTTCGGCGTGATGTTCGGCAAGCTCCGGTTCGTGCGTAATCATAATAATCGTTTTTCCCTCTTTGTGGAGTTTATCTAAAAAATGCATAACGATGTCGCCCGTCTTTGTATCCAGATTTCCCGTCGGTTCGTCGGCTAAAATCACTTCAGGGTCGTTTGAAAGCGAACGGGCGATTGCAACTCTCTGTTTTTGTCCGCCCGAAAGTTCATTCGGATAATGGTCCATTCTATCTGTTAGTTCGACAAGATTCAAAAGTTCTTCAGCTTTAATTTCTCTCTCTTCAAGTGGAATTCCCTGAAAAGTCATCGGAAGCATTACATTTTCTTTAGCTGTTAAATTTGGAATTAGATTGAAAGATTGAAAAATAAATCCAATCTTCCTTCCCCGAAGCTGTGCAAGGTCAGACTCCGAAAAAGTCGAAATGTCTTCACCGTCAAGAAAAATATGTCCGCGCGTCGGAACATCAAGACTTCCAATGAGATTCATAGACGTCGATTTTCCAGAGCCCGACGGCCCCATAACCGCAACAAACTCTCCTTCATTAACTTTAATAGAAATCCCGTCGACGGCCTTGACGACATTCTCGCCCATGTAATAATATTTGAAGACGTCCTTAAGTTCAATTAAAACAGAAGTTTTATCTCTCTTTTTCATTTCGTAAAAAAGAGAAGATATTATTTAAATATTTCAGTTTTATTTTCAACACGTTCTTTTAATTGATTTTTTACCTCTAAAAGTTTATCCTCGGGGTAAATTTCACAAAAAGACTTTACTTCACTTTTTATTTTATCTTCAAAACCAAAAATCCTAATATCTCTTCCTGCATTAATTAAATTTTTATAAAAAGTCAATAAAAAATCTTTTTCTAATTCCAGCTCTTGGGAATTAAATGCAGCAGAATTTTTTTTAGCTTCAAATGATGACTTATGCTCTTCACAGCAAGCCCAACCTATTTGATTTTTATATGATTCGATATCCTTTTCATAATTAATTAAACTTTGATTAATTTTGATAATCTGTTCATTTCTTGTTTCCGAAAAAAATTCATCGAAATGTTTTTCATCAAAAATTCCAGGAACAAAAGTTGAGTAAAAAGGAGGAATCATTCTGTATCGACTTCCCATCCGTAAGTGTATTTCAGAACTCATTTTTGTTAATCCAAAGTACAAATCAGATTTTCCTTTTTTCTGGAAGTATTCCCAAAAAGAACCTGCAATTTTTTTAGGTTTTCCGCCCTTCTCTTCAATTTCAAGTTTTAAAATTTGTTCTAAGAAAACTTCTCTTTCCAACAAATCAACTTTTTCATCTGTAAAAGAAAGGAATCTCTTTTCTGAAGAAAGTTCAAGTAACAAATCTTTTAATCCCATAAAAATTTAACCAACCCTTCCTTTTTAAAAATTAATGTTCCAAACTATCTACTTTTAATAAATTCTTTAAGAAGTTTCACAACCTCGTCCTTTTTGTAAGGCAAGAACGTAATCGACCCGGCGTTTTTGTGTCCGCCGCCCTCGACAAAAGCCTCCGGAATTTTTTTGTTCAGAAAAATAATAAATTCGTGAACAGAAAAATTCGCTTCGTCCGTTGCTCTAAGAGTAATTGCCGTCGACATTATTCCGGCGGTGATAAGTGAAGTAACTTTTTTTTCAGTTTGATAATTATCGTGAATTAGTCCGACGGCGCGACCCGGTTTGGGAAAAAATCCAAAACCCGGAAACGTCTCTTCAACCTCAATTGTCTGAAGTATAACCTTGCCGATTTTTTCCTGTTTTGCATTGCTCTTTCCGATTTGAAGACCTTTTTTGTCAAGATTTCGAATGTAAGGCGCCATCAAACTCACAAGTTCTTTTTGTCTTGCTCTCGGTTCACCAAATAAAACCTCGACGTATTCACGAACTTCCATAAAACGAACTTTCGCTGAAACATAATCGATAACAAGAGCGATATCAGAAAGGAGCTCTTTTGAGTAACCTTCTTTTTTTGCAATTTCCAAATATTTTTCCATAACTTCGGGGTTCCCCAAATCTATTCTGTCTGCAAAACCTGCCATCGCGGGAATTTGTTTTATATTTTCGACTTCGGGATTAATAAAGCGCGCAAACTCGGTTGCAAGCATTCCGGCAGAGTAATGCGCTCCGTCTTCTCCGACGAGAAAAGGATTTATGTGAACAAGAACTTCGTCGCTGATAACGTCTTTTTCAAATCCATGGTGATCAATCACAATAAAATCCGCGCCGTGAACTTTTCCCTGTTTTATGGCCATCAAATCTTCAGGCGACGATCCGTTATCAGCAATTATAATTAAAGGCATTTTGTTTGAAAACTTTGCAACATTCCTAAGGGAATTCGCCATGTCCCGGATTGAATCGTCAATTTCATAATACGGCGCCTGCGACGGAGCCCTTAAAAAAAATTCCCACGGCGCTTTAACCGAACTATGCTGTTTAACAATCAAAGGCAGAATCGCCCGCTCCAAAGAATAACCCGAAGAATAACCGTCAGCGTCGTTGTGATGTCTGACAATTATCGGTCTGTCCTGAATAATTGCAAGCCGAATCTGAGTCGCGGCTTCTATAAAACGAGGTCTTAATTTTTCTAAAATTTGACTTTTAACTAAAAATTCAGGAGGCGTAACTTTTGCTCTCTCTTTTTCAAGAGCGCTCAAACTTTTCAAAAATTCCTTTTTTTCTTCGTCAACAACTTTTCGAATCGAACTAATTTCACCCTCAAGCTCTCCCTGATATTCATTTATTGAAACGACCGCCTTCACGACGTCTTCTTCGTTAATTTCCGGAAACGCCCGAAGTCCGGGACCGATAAACCCTTTAAGAGATAAATTTCCTGTTCCGTCACCGACGACAAAAAGCGTCGGACCGCCCGTCTGGACGATTCGGTTAACCACCCCCATAATCGAAACTTTTCCTCGTGAATTCAAATCGATTTCGTTTATAGAAACTTTTCTCACTTCAACTCTTTCCATCGGCCGAACAGGTTTTCTAAAACTGTTATTTTTTTTAAAATTTTTATTGTTTTTCATAATTTAATAATTCTAATCTTGGTTAAAAATCTTTTGTATGCTCAGAATTTTTAAGTTTTAATTCTTCCAATATTTTTTCCAAATCGCCCGCATCTAGGAGTTTAGTTTTTTTGTCCAAATTTTTAACATCCATTTTCTCGCACTTAAAGTCATGGTAAAATTCTCCGGTCTTTGGGTCGTAACGAACATTCTTTAAAACGTAATTCGGTGAAGAAAGTTCTTCAATTATTCCTCCGCATCCTCCGCAATAAATTTTTATTCCGCTTTCATCAGGAAACTGTTTGAAATCCATTAAAATTCAAGGGAAAAACGTTTTATATTTTTAACTTCCAGGATGATGACATCAAAATCTTTATAAACGCGCCTTAACAAAAATAATTTATGGCATTCAAAATTAATATAGGCGAAAAGTCGGGAAAAACTTACAAGCTCGAGTCGGAAGCCCGGGGTTTAATTGATAAAGAACTCGGCGACAAAATCGACGGAAAAGAAATTAAGTCCGACCTCGACGGATACGTTTTCGAGATAACAGGCGCCTCCGACTCTGCGGGATTCCCCTCACTCAAAGTTGTTCCCGGTCAAATTCTAAAAGGAGTTTTATTAAAATACGGAAAGGGCATGCACAAAAAACCGCGTAGAGAAGGAAAAAAACCCGCAAGAGACAAAAAACCGCAGGGGCTTAGACTCCGAAAAACTATTCGTGGAAGAGTGATTTCCGAGGCTATGACTCAAATTAATTTGAAAGTTCTCTCCGTCGGGAAAAAACCCTTGGCTGAAATTTTTGCCCCCGCAGAAGCGCCAAAGACTGAGTAAATAATATTTTGAAATGAGAAAAGGAAAAATTTTAGTTTATGACTGAGCAGGAAAAAAATTAAAATATAATGTAAACTTATTAAAGGAATCGGATTATTTTATTAAAGAAACCCTGAATTACGAAGGGGTCGCCCGGGAACTAAAATCAGAAAATTATAATCTTGTTTATATTCATCCTATGCCTGAAGAAATCGACAGCATAGGAACATTCGTAAAAGGTTTATTTTTAGAATCAAAAAGAAAAGAACCTCCCTTATTATACTGCTCCGGGCATGCCCTACAAAAGTACAATACGGACAATTCTCAAAGTAAAAAACTATCTTTCAATGAAAATTCTTTAATTTATGATAAAAACTTTAATTTTTATTACTTTGACAACTACACTACAGACGAAACATTCTTGCAAGGAATTGAATACTTAATTTCTAATCCAAAATAAGCAGGTCTATTTATGTCATTTTCTAGAAATAACAAAACCAAAAGATTTATATATTCTAAATTGTAATAATTGTTATTACAAAATGGTAACTAGTAATAAATCAGAATCAAAAGAAAAACAAATTGTCTTACCTGACGTTTCGTTATGTGCAATTGTTCGCGATGAAAAAATGAATCCGGCCGGGGGAATTGAACGATTTGTCGAATCACACGTTCCGTTTGTTGAAGAAGCCGTAATCGTCGACACAGGTTCACTTGACGGAACGCGGGAAATTTTAGAAGAACTTAAAGGAAAATATTCAAATTTGAATATTTATGATACAAAATTCAAAGGATTCGCCGACGCCCGAAACTATTCGCTTTCAAAAGTTAAAACAAAATACGCGCTAGTTCTTGATGCCGATGAATTGATAACACATAAAAAACCAAGTAATGATTGGGAAATTATTTATGATGATATGAAAAAATTAGATAAAAAATATGACCTCTTGACTTTAGCACTAACCCTAGAATTCAAACATATTCTTCCGTCAGGAAAAGAAAAAAGAAATGTTCCCTGCTGGAGCGGGAGATTATTTGAAAAAGAAAATGCAAAATTTAATTGTTCTCTATTTGAAGAATTAGAAATTGAAGGGGGGGTTTATTTTCAAACTTCTGCCACCATTTTCCACTTTCTGCCTAATAAAAATAACTTAGAAGATAAAATGGACTTTTGGTATAAGGAGGGGGATGGAAGAAAATTTAGAAAGCATATCAATAAAAATATTGCCCCTTCACAAATTGGGGGGTTCTCCAAATGGAAAAAATATAATCCAAAGAGGGATAAATATGAATAATACAAAACAAAGATTAAGTGTAAGCGTCGACGAAGAAACGGTCGAGATAATCGAGAAGTCGGTTCGTGACGGACTTTTCCGAAACAAATCGCACGCCGTCGAATTCAGCGTTAACAAAATTTTGAAAAATGAAAAGGAGGAAATCAAAAAATGACAATAGGACAATATCGAAACGTTAACGACGTAAGTTTTGAAATAAAAGACAAGAAAAAAGAATCAAAACTTGTGAAAGGATTAAAAAACTTTTTGTATGTTGGAATTCCTGTAACAGTTTTAATTGGTCTTGCAGGATATCAACCAAGACAAACAGAAAATAAACCCTTGGTTTATGTCGGAAAGTTTGTAACAAGCGAAGGAGTTGAATATCTGGGTTTTGACGACCCGAAAAAAGATAGAGTTTTAGATCCTTTAGGACCAGCGGAATATCTTTTCAACGATTTTCCAAGAGGAACAAAACTAACTTCCGGGAAAAAGTACGACGTCGCAATTGCACAGCCGAAACTCGGATGCGTTTACGACGACAGAATCGTCTCGGTCGATTCGACTAAATAAATTTCGGAGGAAAATAAAATGATACTAACAGAAGATTACGTAAGAAAAACAATCGAAGAAGTAGCTCCGCTTGTCGAAGAAGAGAGTGGGTTAAAGACCAATTTGGAAAATTATGTAATAAAATTAGAAGAAAAATTGGAGTTTAGTAATCCTACATTTAAATCAATTGGAACTTATGTTCTTGCAAATTATAATTATTCAAATAAAGAATTTTCCTTTTTGAAAAATTTTCCTGGAAATAAAGACTTCCTTAGAGAATTTATCTCTCATGAAATTATGCATAACGCTCAGGACTTTATTCCAAATTTTCACCAAAAAAGGAATAATTCATACATAAATTATGTGAACCATCATATTGGATTAACCGATTTTAGGTACCTTAAAGAATATTGGGTTATAAAAAAACTATCTGAGGGGGATGCAACATTAATTCAAAGAAAGATGGTTAAAAAATATTTTAAAAATCCAAAAAAGAATCTACTTGGGTTGTCTATAATTCCTTCAAGATTAATTCTTCCAGAGAATCGTCTTTCTTGGGCTGATAGTTTAAATAAAAAATTCAACGACGGAAAAGACCGAAAAGGCATCAACGAACTTTATTCTGCCCCATTCAATGAATTGGAAAAAATCTTCGGAGGAAAATAAAATGATACTAACAGAAGATTACGTAAGAAAAACAATCGAAGAAGTAGCTCCGCTTGTCGAAGAAGAGAGTGGGTTAAAATGTGATGTAAAAGATTTTAAGTTAAAATTTAAATTAATAAGCTCACCCTTAGCTTCATACAATATTAAAAATCATGAGTTGAGGTTCAGCAAATATATATCTTGCAATGGAAATTGTTTTTACCTGATACTTGGACACGAATTGATGCATCATTCCCAATATCATACCTTCAAGGACTTGCAGAAAAGAGAAAAAGAATTTATTTCATCCAAGGGATTAAAAGATAAATTAATTTGGTCCAATCCATTTAATTCATTAATTGAAGGAGATGCCACTTTAGTAGAAATGAATTTACAAGAAAAATATTTTAAAAATGCGAAGGCAGGGGAGATAAGAAATTTATCTTACTTATATTGGAGAGGCATGCTTTGTGAAAAATTCAACGACGGAAAAGACCGAAAAGGCATCAACGAACTTTACACGGCGCCAGTCGGAGAACTCATTAAGATATTTGGAGAAAATACCATATTTTTATAAGTTTAATATTAAATGTACCCTAATTCAAAATGTTTTTCATGAAAACCTTTTTTAACTCGGTTTCTCTAAATTTTTTATGACAGAAAAAGAATTACCTGAATTGAACGTCGGAGTCGTCGGGCATATCGACCACGGAAAAACGACGCTTCTCTCGAGATTAACCGGAAAGTTTACAGACACGCACTCCGAAGAGCTTAAACGTGGAATTACAATAAAACTCGGCTACGCCGAAATGGTAATTTACGACGACAACGGAAAATTTAATACAGAAAAAAAAGGAAAACCCGTGAGATACATTTCTTTTATAGACGCACCCGGTCACGAAATGCTTATGGCGACGATGCTTTCCGGCGCGGCAATTATAGACTCAGCAATTTTAGTTATCGCCGCAAACGAAGGAATAAAACCCCAGACTAAAGAGCACTTCATGGCCCTGAAAGCAAAAAAAATAAAAAATATAATTATCGTTCAAAATAAAATTGATTTAGTTTCAAAAGAAAAAGCTCTCCAAAACTACAAAGAAATTAAAGAATTTGTGAAAGGGACAATCGCGGAAAATTCGCCTATAATTCCGATTTCTGCACAGCAGGGGGTAAACGTTGATAAATTGCTAAAAACACTTTCAGAAATCCCCATTCCAAAAAGAGACGAAACAAAAGAACCAATTTTTTTAATCGCAAGAAGTTTTGATATTAATAAACCCGGGACAAAAATTGACGACCTTCATGGAGGAGTTCTCGGAGGAATTTTAAAACAGGGAAAATTAAAAGTAGGGGAAGTAATCGAAATTAAACCGGGAAGAACAATCAAAAAAAATAACCAGTATTTTTATGAACCAATAAAAACAAAAATAATTTCCCTCCAAAAAGGAAATTCTTCGGTTAAAGAAGTCTTGCCCGGCGCGAGTATCTCAATTGAAACGGAACTCGACCCGTTCATGACAAAAACCGATTCATTGACCGGTTCAATTGTTTCGACGGTCGGAAGTCTTCCGGAAATAACATCAAAAGTGAAAGTTAAAACCGAACTTTTTAAAGAAGTTTTGGGAAAAGAAACAAAAGAAAAAGTCGAAGATTTGAAAACAAAAGAATTTCTGATGCTTTCCGTGAACACGACAATCACCGTCGGAACGGTCGAAAAAATCTCGGGCGACGTCGTCGAAATGAACCTGAACATTCCGATAGTCGCAATTACCGGAGACAACGTCGGAATCGCAAGAAACATAAACAATCACTGGAGACTTATCGGCTTTGGCGAAATTGTAAATTAATTATTCTCGCCCAAAACAATAATCCTTAAAAACTGCATATTTTTTGTGTACCTCATGATAAAAGTAACCTTCGGCGAAGCAACAAATTTCGCATATTTTGGGGGAAACACTAAAAAAACAAATGAATGTTTTAATGAGCTGGAAAAAGTTTGTTTAAGAAATGGTTTTTCACCTGAGATGGACCCGTCGGAAATTCATTTTAATAATAAACCGTGGGAAGAAATTTCCTTAAAAAAAAGAGTTTACTTCAGGGATAAAGATTATATCAAAATTTCGGTAAATTCTGAACTCGGAACAAAACTTACAGAAATCAGTTTCAATAAAGAAATCGATGAAAAAATTGTAAACGAATACAAAGAAGTTTATAATGAAGAATGTATAGTTCGAAATTGTTAACTAAAACTTTATAACTTTAAAGACCATTTTTATTTTTATGACCATCTACTCCCACTCAAGATTGTCTGCATTCGAACAGTGTAAATACCGTTATAAATTGAAATATCTGGATAAAATCCCGTCTCCTGTCGGAAAATCCGTCGAGGCGCATTTAGGCGAATGCGTTCATGATGCATTGGAATGGTTTTACAAAAAGGTAATTCTGGGGGAAATTCCTGAACTAGACGAAGTGATAAAAAAGTATTCTCTAAGCTGGCAGGAAAAAGAGACAGACGACATGCTGATTGTAAAAGAAATTCCAAAACAAAATTATTTTGACAAGGGAGTAAAATTTTTGATTGATTATTATTTTAAACACAAACCTTTTGACGACGGAACTCTGGAAACAGAAAAGAAAATCTGGGTGAATCTGGAAGAAAACTTCCCCCACAAAATAATCGGGTACGTCGACCGGCTCGCGTATAACAAGGAAAAAGACGCTTATGAAATCCACGATTACAAAACGGCAAACACACTTCCCGAAAAAAGCAAATTTGAAAACGACCGTCAGCTTGCACTTTATTCAATCGGCATAAAAGATAAATACAAAGACAATAAACCCGTAATTCTGATTTGGCATTATTTAAACTACAACATGAAAATTTCGTCGACGAGAACCGAAGATGAACTCCAAAAATTAAAAAAAGACACAATAAAACTCATTAATGAAATCGAAGAAACAAAAGAATTTGCAACAAACAAATCCGTTTTATGTAATTGGTGTGAGTACAAACAATACTGCAAGGCATGGGGAAATTCCGTCCCGCTCGAATATCAAAGAAATATAAAAACCGGCGTTGAAAATCCTAAAAGTAGTTCTCCAACAATTTCTAAGTATTTAAATGATTAAGAAAACTTTAAATATTCATATGATTTTAGATTCATATGAAAAATAAACAAAAGTGCGATGCATACGCCATATTTTTTAAGAATCTCGCCAACGGAGTAAAAATTGATATAATCAGCTCCCTAAAGGAAAAGCCAAAATCTGTAAATGAACTTGTCGAAGAACTTGGAGTTGAACAATCAAAAATTTCCCACGCCCTCGCAAATTTGAGATTTTGTAATCTTGTTAACACAAAGCAAAAAGGAAAATTGAGAATTTATTCATTAAATAAAAAAACAATTCTTCCAATATTAAAAATAATTGACAAGCACAGACAAACAAGCTGCCCCGGCTGCAAGTTAAGAAAATGACCTCAATATACCTCGACAACGCAGCGACGACAAAAGTCGACCCGGAAGTTTCGAAAGCAATGCGTCCGTACTTTGATGAATTCTACGGAAACGCGTCGTCCGTCCACGTCAAGGGTCAGGAATCAAAACGAGCGCTCGAAAACGCAAGAAAAATTATCGCCGACGAAGTTAACGCAAAACCCGAAGAAATTTATTTCACTTCAGGCGGAACCGAGTCAAACAACTGGGCGCTTAAAGGTTCATTTTTTAAAAATTTGAAAGAAGGTAAAAATCATATAATTGTAACAAAAATTGAACATGATTGCATAATAAACACAGCAAAGTGGCTCGAAAAAAACGGGGCAAAAGTAACATATTTGAATGTTGACAAAGAAGGTTTTATCAATATTAAAGAATTGAAAAAAGCCATAACTCCAAAAACTTTTCTTGTTTCAATAATGCAGGGAAATAATGAAATCGGAACAATCCAAAATTTACAGGAAATAGGAAAAATCACAAAAGAAAAAAATATTTTATTCCACACCGACGCCGCACAAAGTTTCACAAAAGTTTTTCTTGACACAAAAAAAATGAATCTTGATATGGTTACACTAAACGCGCACAAAATTTACGGACCAAAAGGAGTCGGCGCACTCTTCATCCGTGAAGGCGTAAAAATTGAACCGCTCGTTCATGGCGGCGGCCAGGAGAGAAACATGAGAAGCGGAACAGAAAACATCGCCGGGATCGTCGGATTCGGAAAAGCCGTCGAAATTTCAAAAAAAATAAATTATGAAAAAATTTCAAAACTTCGCGACGAACTTATCGACGGAATTTTAAAAAAAATTCCGGAGACAAAATTAAACGGTTCCGACGGCGCTAACCGACTTGTAAACAACGTGAACATAACCTTCAAAAACTGCGAGGGAGAAGCACTCGGCGCTTACTTGGAAAATAAAGGAATTTACGTTTCAACCGGCTCGGCATGCATGTCTAACACCGACGCACAAAGCCACGTATTAAAAGCAATCGGACTCACCCCAAAAGACCAAGACTCAACGATTAGATTCACATTAAGTAAAGACACAACAAAAAAAGATATAAAATATGTTTTGAAAGTTCTTCCGGAAATCGTCGATAAAATGCGAAGAGTTGAGAGGTTGAAATGAAAAAACAAAATAAAAAACCGATAATCACAAAAGAAATGTCTATCCTTGAAATTATCGACAAAAAACCCGAGGCTATTGAAGTGTTGTTTGATTTCGGACTTGGTTGCATAAGTTGCGCTTTCTCCCAAATCGAAAGTCTCGAAGAAGGTGCGCTTAGCCACGGAATGAGTGAAGAACTTATCAATAAAATGGTTAAAGAAATAAATAAATTTTAGTTGACAAAACAAACGATTAGGTTTCAAAATATTTATAAGTCACGATAATTCTCTACTTTTATGCCCAGTTCGCATAGTGGTTATTGCACCAGGTTGCTAACCTGGACCTCTCGGGGTGCGCAGGTTCGATTCCTGCACTGGGCGTAAAAATATTATTTTCAAAGTCTTCTATAATCCAGGAAATCATTTTACGCGCAATCTCCCGCAACATTTAAATCCTTTCCTTCCCTGACTTTCTTCGAGGCGAAAATGAATACGAAAGATTTGAAAAAAATAGCAAATATTCTTCGACGCGATTCATTGATTTCTACAACCACCTCCGGAAGCGGTCACCCGACGTCGTGTCTTTCATGCGCCGAAATTGTAGGAACACTTTTTTTTAGCGAGATGAATTACGACGTGAAAAACCCGGACAACCCGGACAACGACGAATTCATTTTAAGCAAGGGTCACGCAGCTCCAATTTTGTATTCGGCGCTAAAACATGTCGGATGTATCGACGAAGATTTAAGCACACTAAGAAAATTAAAAAGTCCTTTAGAGGGGCATCCAATGCCCAAGTCATTAAGGTGGATAAAAGTCGCAACCGGCTCGCTCGGTCAGGGATTAAGCGTCGGCGCAGGAATGGCACTTTCAAAAAAATTCCAAAAAAGAAAATCAAAAATTTATGTTTTAATGGGAGACTCAGAATTAGCAGAAGGTTCGGTTTATGAGTCTCTGAATTTTGCTTCATTTTACAATTTAAATAATTTAGTTGCAATTGTCGACGTGAACAAACTTGGACAAACAAGGGAAACTATGTTTGGATACAACCTAGAAAATTACAAAAAAAAATTTGAATCATTTGGCTGGAATGCAGTAATTCTAAACGGTCATGAAACAAGTGAAATTTTAAATTCATTAAAAAAATTAAAAAACTCAAAAAAACCAACAGTTATACTTGCAAAAACTGTAAAGGGAAAAGGAGTTTCATTTTTAGAAGGAAAAAACGGGTGGCACGGAAAAGCTCTTTCAAAAAAAGAATTGGATGAAGCACTTAGGGAAATTCCCGACGACAAAATACCAAAATTCAACCTTCCCAAACCAAAAAAAATTTTATACAATCCAATAACAAAAAAACTGAACTCAAATTATTATAAAATTGGAGAGGAAATTTCAACAAGAGAAGCTTATGGAAAAGCGTTGTTAAACTTGGCTAAATCTGATTCGCGAATAATAGCAATAGATTCTGAAGTCGGAAATTCAACAGAATCTGAATATGTTGAAAAAAACAATGAAACAAAAAAACAATTCGTCGAAAATTATATCGCAGAACAAAACATGATTGGCCTCTCTCTTGGGTTAAGTAAAACCGGAATGAAACCGTTTCCGTCGACGTTCTGTGCTTTTTTAACACGTGCGTTTGACCAGTTAAGAATGTCCGCCTTGTCGTCGGCGAATTTTACGGTTTGCGCAAGTCACGCAGGAGTTTCAATCGGCGAGGACGGAGCGTCACAAATGGGTCTTGAAGATATTTCAATGTTTAGGTCTCTTCCAAATTCCATAATTTTTTATCCGTCCGACGCTGTTTCAACTGAAAAGTTGACTATTCTTTCAGACAAATTAAATGGAATAAAATATATCAGAACGACAAGACCAAAAACAAAAGTCATTTACAAAAATTCAGAAAATTTTGAAGTTGGAGATTTCAAAACCCTAAAGGAATCAAACGGCGACGTTGCCGTTCTCGTCGGCGCTGGAATAACGACGCATGAAAACCTTAGCGCATTCGAAAAATTAAAAATAAAAGGAAAATCCGTCGCTGTTGTCGATTTATTTTGCATAAAACCGTTCGACTCCGACAAGTTTATTAAATTTGTAAAAGATCATGGAAATAAAGTTGTAATTTCAGAGGACCACCATGGAGAAGGGGGAATTGGAGAAATGCTTAAAAGTGAATTAAAAAATTCGGAAATAAAAATCTCCCATTTATTTGTTGGAGAAATTCCTCATTCAGGAACAGAAAAAGAACTTCTGCACAAATATAAAATCGACAGCGACGCAATTGTCGATGAAGTTTTTAAATTCAAATGAAAATATTAATTTTCACAGAGGGAACAATAATAATGCATAAAAATGCATTGGGGTATCCAATTAATAAAGTAATAGATCAGATTAAAAGAAAAGAAAAATCCGTCCATAATTACTCTTCTTATATTCCAATTAAAAATGCGCCAAAAAAATTGAAAAATTGGGAAAAGGAAGGGCATACCCTTATCTACCTAACTTCTAGAAGGAAAAGAGAAGAAATTAATCAAATTAGAACTGTTCTAAAGAGATATAAATTTCCAAACGGAAAATTATTATTTAGGAAAAAAGACGAAAACTATTCTAACATTGCAGAAAGAATTATGCCAGATATATTGGTAGAAGATGATTGCAAAAGTATAGGTGGAAAAAAAGAAATGACTATCACAAATATAAACCCTAAAATAAAAAAGAAGATAAAGTCTATTGTTCTAAGGGAATTTGGCGGAATTGATAATCTCCCAGATATCCTATCTAAATAAACACTCTTTTTAATTCTTCAAGCGCCAGTCTGGGGTTTTTAGCGTCGGCAACAAACGACCCTGTATTCAAAACATCCGCTCCGGCTTTTTTTAGTTGTTTGGCCGTTAACAAATTAACTCCACCGTCAATTTGTATAATTATCTTTGGAAAAGATTTCTTAAGTTCTCCGATTTTTTGGTAAACTGAATTAATAAATTTTTGATGCTCCCGGCCTGGACGAACGCCCATTAACAAGACACCGTCGACATACGGCAAAATCGGAAAAATTTTTCTCAAAGACGTTTTCGGATTTACTGCCACAAATGATTTCATTCCAGCATCCTTTATTTTTTTTGAAACTTCTTCAAAATTTTTCGTTGATTCGTAATGAAAGATAATTTTTGAGAAACCTTTTCTCTTTAAATTTCCAATTTTTTTCTCAGGCCAAAAAGTCATTAAATGAGCCTCAAAATTTTTATTGAACTTCTTCAAATTTGGAACCAATGAAAACCTAATTGACTTTTCAGAAACAAATTTTCCGTCCATGAAATCAACCTGAATGTCTTTAGAAATATTAGATAACCTCTTTAATCTCTCGTTAAATTCTTTTTTGTTACGTGCAAAAACCGTCGGGATTACTTTTCTCATTTTCCCTTCCAATTTTTATTTTCAAAGTCCTGAATTTCTTTCAAACGACGAACGTGACGTTTTCCTTCGACAAATTTCGTTTCGAGCCAGATTTTAATTCCTTTCTTGGCTTCACCAAAAGGAACAAATTTCGAACCAAGACACAAAACGTTTGTATTATCGTGAACGCGCGACATCTCTAAAAAAATTTTATTTGCACGTCCAAAAAAAGAAACGGCGCGAATTCCCTTGACTTTATTTGCCGCAATTGTTTCTCCAATTCCTGAAAGAGCAATTATAATCCCATAGGAATTCTTTTTTTCTGCAACTTTTTTTGCAACCTGAAAAGTATAAACGGGGTAATCATCGCGGGGTTTAAATTCATACGGCCCAACGTCCTCGACGAAATGACCTAACTTTTCAAGCCAAAGTTTCAGTTTTTCTTTGTAAACAAAACCTGCATGATCACTTCCAATTATTATTTTCATCTTATTTTATATTTTTTATAATTCATGCAAACATCCTTATCTCCTTTTATCCATATTTTGTTCGCTTCTTTAATAATTTTAATTGCTTCTTCCCAGTTTTTTGCGTGATAAAGCAAATTAAAATCCTTTTCTTCAAAATATTTTCTTTTGAGCGGCTCTTTTTTCAACCAGTCAAAAAATCCTTTCCACATTTCTCCCAGGAAAATTATTGGAATTTGACATGTATCTCCGACCTGCATAAGTTGCCAGGAATAAAACATTTCAAGCATTGTTCCGACGCCGCCGGGAGCAATAACAATTGCATTCGAAAAAAGCATAAAGTTATCGAGTCTCCTTGAAAAAATTTTAAATTTTCTAAAAAGCTGAACTCCGCGATTAAATCTTTGTTCATGGGGAAGCTGTATCCCGAGGCCGATTGAATGTGCGTTCCCGTCGACATTTCCTTTTCTGTGTCCGAGATTCGCCGCTTCCATAATTCCGGGTCCGCCGCCGGTCACAACGTCCCAGTTATTTTTTCCGATTTTCTCGGAAAGTTTGTAAATCTCTTTGTAAACAGGATCGTCTTTTTTTATTCTCGCACTTCCGAATATCGTCACATGAAAATGCTTCGGGCTAAATCTTTTATCTAGTTTTATCATTTTCCCCTTTTACAATCTCTGTAAAGAGAAACCGGTTTATATTTCTTTTCTTTAAAAATAATTAACTATTCAAAATTCTCCTTCCTTGATTGAGAATCGCCTTTTTTGTACATTGCTTTCGAAATTCAATCAAACATTCATGAGAACAACAAC
>DAIENA010000040.1 GCA_027341315.1 archaeon
TATTTTTTGGGAGGGCATTCAGCGGAAGATTCCAAATTTTCGCAACTTTTTCCCACGTTTGTTTTACTTCTTCTTCAGATTTTCCGACTTTTTTTGCAATTTCCGAAATGCTTGGAACATAATTATCCAAAATTGATGAAGTTACCAAAAATCTTCCTGTGTTGTGAGGAGATAGTTCCTCCGCGGCCTTTAAAATATTTCTGTCGTCGCTGTTTATGAGAACACGCTCCTCCAAAACTTTTGGAACCTCTTTCTTCACCCACTCATTCATGCGAATAAAAATTTCTTTTTCTTTTTAAAGAAATATATTCTCCAAAATATAATAAAATAAAATAGATCACTGGTTAACTCCTTCAGGAGAAAAAGCAAAATTTATAAAATAAAAAGCACTTGTTTCTTTGTTCCAAAAATTTTTATCTCTTTGTCGTCGGAAATTTTTGTAAGTTCAATTTAAAAATTATTCCTCGTCTCCAATCCACCCGTTAAAATGACCGCGTCGATTTTGACGGCGACTCCAAACAGAATGGATTGAATCTATTCCTCGTCGCCAATCCACCAATCCATATCCGGAAGAACTGAAATATCTTTCCCTCTTGCTTTAAGATATCCTCTTGCAAGAAGATAAAAAATCAAGCCCAAACTTTTTCCGCTTTTGTTATTTCCTATAATCACCTGGTCGGCGCCTTTTGAAAAATTATTTGTTCCGCAAATCATTAAAACTTTTTTCTTTACGTCGAGTGCGTCCTTCAATGCATTTTTATCAAGCCACTGATCCGAAATAATTATCAATTCCGTTTCAAAAAAATTCTTTAAGTTTGTATTGGTCATAATTCCTGCAGGATATTTTTTAGTAAAAACTCTTATTCCTGTTAACTCACTAAATTTCATTGCCGCTCTCCAGCCGGACTGCCTTTTACAAACAAGGATTACATTTTCCGGTTCGAACTTAGATAAGTAATCAATTCCCTCTTTAATTTTCTCGTCGATTAAATCCGTATTAAAAATTGCAAGTCCGTCGGCTCTTCTTCTGTAAACATATTGTTTCATTTCGGGCGTGACGATTCGGGTCCCGAGGTAAATTCCCGTTTTAACATAATCCTCGAGGTCGATAAGCATGTTCGATTTTTTCTTCGCCTTGATTTCTTCCTTTAATGCTTCCGTGTCGAGTTTTTGTGTTTTTTCCTGAATTAATTTTTCAGCTTTTTCTTTTAAGGACTTAAGTTTTTCTTCTTTTGTTTTTTCAGATTTTTTAGAACTTTTTTTTGGTTCTTCTGTTTCTAAAGATTCTTCTTCCGCGGCTTTTTCAAGTTCTTCGCCGGCTAATTCATGCGTCTCTTCTTTTGCTTTCTTTGGTGCCATAAGAATTTAGATTGAATTTCATTTATAAAGATTGCTGTTAAAAATTAGAATTACTCTCTCAAATTCTGTCTAAAACTTTCAATTTCTTTTTTTTCCTTTTGATATGCCTCATTTAAAAATTCCAAAATTAAATTATAACTTAAATTTGTTTTTTTAAAAAAAACCTGTTCACTGAAACCGTAAGGAACCAAATCCTGGATTATTTCAATCCCTCTTGATTTGTTAACCGTTGCGATATTTTCCAAGGTGCCCCTCGGAAGAGATACATTTTGATCAAAATTCTTTATTTGAAGGGAGTATTCCCCTGGATTGTTTTCTAACACAAGCCTGAAGTTAGGATTTTCATAAAAAAGATTTTTTTCCATCCAAGATTAAATAAGCCTTTCTTTTTAAAAATTTATATTCTTTAGATCGGTTTTTCTTTTTCTAAATTCACCCTTGACTGTCTCCACTTCTTCAAAATTATTTTGAACCCGACAATTTTTGCGGTGTAGTTAGCACCAAGATGTTTTAGTAATTCGTCGGCGAGTTTTTTTAAGTCGTCGCGACTTTCACGGGCGGATTTCAGGACGGTGACTTTGACGGTGCGGCACGTCGAAAAGTGGACGTGAAGCATCCCTAAAAAATTTTCAGTTATTCCGTTTTTCCCGAGCTGAACTTCTCTTATCATGAAAAAATAAAGAAGACGAGTTTTATAAATATGATTTAAAATGCGTCAGCCGGTGCTCGTAATCCGTGCCGTCTGAAACATTTGCAATAATGACGTCAGAATTACTCGTCGAACCCTCGGGTCCTCACCCCGAAATGCGTCAGCCGGGAATCGGACCCGGGTCACAAGCTTGGGAAGCTCGTATTCTGCCACTAGACCACTAACGCTTTAATAAATTCCAGGAATTAATTTCCAAGTTTTGTCAGAATAATTTTTGTAATCTTTTCCGTATGCTTCGATTAATGCTTTTTCCTCGACGTGAATTCTATAAATATGAGTTGCCAAAGTTATAACTGATGAGAAAATGAAACTTATCCAAGTTCCTAACGCCAACGGAATCCCCATCATAATAATCAACGTTCCGGTGTAAGAGGGGTGTCTCAAAATGTGGTATGGACCCTTTTTTATAAGGGTTCCATTTTTCTGAGAATTAACAATAACCGTAAACCCCTTGCCCAAAGTAATTACCGACCATTCTCTCAAAATTATTCCTCCCACCATCATAAAAACACCAATAACTTGCACCCAACTTATGAAATTTCCAAATGGCATCCCCTTAAATATAAATGAAAATGCGAGGGAAATAAAAATTCCTAGAACAATTATCCAATATGACCCCCTGTCGTTCCTATTTCCTTTAGGGTTTTTTACACTTTGTATATTGTTAAAAATTTCTCCAATTATCCAAAGGAAGAATAAAACTGAAAATATAATAAATAAATTTTCCGAACCAAACCAATAAGGTTGAAAAATAAAATATGTCATTTTCTTGCCATCCTCAAAATATCTTTTTTCTTAACAATAATTTCTTTAGGTTTATTTTTTAATTTCCACGAACCTTCTTTCATCCAGAAATTTTTTTTCACGTCGTGGCCGGTGAAAACGTGGACATTAACATCGGACTTTTTGTCACGCCAGTTCTGACTTTTCGACGCCGTCACGATACCGGCCTCGTAAATTTCTTCGTCGCTCGGATTTAATTTTTCAATAACGCAAAACGGACTTCCCGGCGCAACCGTGTGAAGAATGACATTCTCTTTTCCTTTGTACGACGCGACGAGTTCGTCGTTATTTTCGGAATTTTTTCCTAAAAAAATTTTCGTTCCAGTCGTGAGCGTGAGTTCGCGGGGTTTCATAAACACACCAGCATAATTAAAATTATAAAGTTATTTATCCAGTTTTTTAGTCAACCATTCATTTACAATCTTCAAGGATTTTTTTTGGTCGTCGTAAGTTAATTTTTTTACGGCGTCTTTGTAAGAAAACCACGACGCCCGCGAATGTTCGTGACGGTCAATTTT
>DAIENA010000041.1 GCA_027341315.1 archaeon
AAGGCGGGCCGTATTTAAGAGCTGAAGACTCGCCGTACCTTGGAAAAAACGGAATGATTCCGGCGCATCAACTCGGATTAACAACCGACCCGAGGGTTGCAAACCAAATCGCAGCGTTAAGCCAGTCATTAAATCAGGGAGTCTCCGTTATGGAAATTGGAACTCTTTCTCCTCAGGTTTTTGAAACAATTCCAAAACAACATTTTGCCGAAATGCGTCGAAAGGCAAAACTTGCTGAGGCACAAGTCACACTTCACGCGCCGATTCAGGGAACGGACCCGTCGGGATTCGGACAGCAGGGTTACGACGAATCAAACCGGCTCGTCGTCGAGAGACAATTAAAAGACGTAATTGATAAAGCCGCAGAACTCGACGACAAAGGAAATATGCCTATTACAATTCACGGCTCAAACACTTCCGGCTCGACATTTAAATATATAAAAAATGAAAAAGGCGAAAGAGAAAAAGTAACTGAAATGCTGGTTGCAGTCGATCGTGAAACAGGACAACTAAGGCCTTTGAAAGAGGACACAAAATATTATCCGGAATTAGGTGTTCAAAAAAAAGAGTACACCCCTGAAAAACAGTTAGAAAATGCAAATAGAAACATGTGGGAAGACCAGATTGACAAAATACAATTTCAGAAAGTTAATGTAGATAATATTCTTTCCAAGATACCAAAAGAAGCTCAGATTATGGCACTAAAAGCAGGCGAAGATGAAAATTATTTTAAACAGCTTGGCCCAAATGAAAAAAATTTAGTACTAAACACATACTCTGCAAAAAATTATTTGGATGACATTCACCGCAATTTGAATGCAACTTTTTCAAAAGCCTACGAACTTGGGACCGAAGAACAAAGAAAAAAACTGGAGGAACTTTCAAACGAATTTGCAAAAAGTTTGTATGGAATTGACCCTGTAAAAGTAAAAAAAGGAAACTTATCTGAAGAAGAAAAAATTAAAATGAGTCAGACTTATAATGATTTTCAAAATCAAGCAAACTCAATGCAGATTTTTGCGGAAAAATTAAAAGAAGTTCAGCCAAAACTTTTAGAGAGTATAGAATCCTTCTCCATCGACAAAGCCGCAGAAACGTTTTCGAACGTCGCGATGCATGCTTACAAAAAGAAAGGTGAAAAAGCTCCGTCGTTGTCAATTGAAAATTTATATCAGGAAATGGGTTTTTCGCAGGGCGAAGATTTGAAAAACCTCGTCGAAAATTCAAGAAATAAATTTATTGAAAAATTAAAGAAAGAGAAAAATATTCCAGACTCAGAAGCAAAAAAGATTGCAGCAAAATTAATAGGCGTGACTTTCGACGTCGGACATTTGAACATTTCTAAAAAATACGGCTACAACGACGAGGATTTAGTTAAAGAAGCGGAAAAAGTTAAAAAATATGTTAACAAAGTTCATCTGACGGACAACTTCGGTTTTAACGACACGCATCTTCCGCCCGGAATGGGAAACGTTCCGTTTCAGGCGCTTTTGGAAGCGCTCGGCGAAGAGGGTGCTAAATCAATAAAAATTAACGAGGTCGGCGGCTGGTTCGAACATTTTAAATCGTCTCCTTTTCCCCAAATGTTAGAGGCCTATGGTTCGCCGATTTATTCGACGGGAACGGGCCCCTATTGGTCACAGGCAGGTGGATTCCAACAAAGTTATTTGGAAACTTACGGACAAATGTTGCCGTCGACAAACTATCAAATGTTCGGCGCGGGATTTTCCCAGCTTCCGCAGAACCTCGGCGGACAGCAAGGGCAACAAGGCGGCGGACGAATGGGCGGAGGAAATTTTTAAGAGTTAGATGATTTCCTCTTTCCAAAATTTTTCAGGGTGTAAATTATATTCATCTTCGGAAAAAATTCCAATTGGAGAATATTTCCTTATTCCTTTTCTTCCCAAAGAATTCATTTTTTTGTAAACTAGAAAAAAATTCAAATTAAAATTTCTCCAATTTGGATGATTTAAATAATAATTAATCGATTTAATATGAACATTCCCCTGAAATAGAACTGCATTATCAAAATTTATTTTTGAAATTCCCTCATCAAGCCCTTTTGCAATGGTCATGTCTCTAAATTTATCTATTCTACGATCTCTGATAGATCCGCAAACATTTTCTAAAGAATTTTCAACTTTTTCATTAATCGGATCAATAACATAGACTTCCTTTTTCATTTTATTTGCTTCTCTACCAATTTCTTCAAATAAGACTCTTTTTGATTTGTTACAAATTTCGTAGAAACAACGATATACAGGTTGTTCAATAACAATAAAATCTGACCTTTTTATTTCTTCTTTGTAAAATCTTTCTCTTTTTCTAAAATCTCCCTCGTAAAATAAAAGATAACCTTTTTCGTCTTCATATTCCAAATGGTGACCCTCTTTCAAAGTTAACTCCCCATTAAATTTTTTTAATTTAACCCATTCCGCTTCGTGGCTGACTCCAACTAATTTTAAATTTTGTCCGCGTCTTAGTTTTGTTTCAATCGTGTGATATTCCATTATCTTAATTATAAAGTTACATTATATAAATCTAACTGGCAAAAATCTTTCAAAACTTAAAATTTAAATACTCTAAAATATATATTCCAGTATAAGATGGTGAAAAAGAAAATTCAAAAAAGTTCCGGGAAAAATTTCTCCAAAAAGAAAAAAGAAATTCCCAAGTCGAAGATTCAGACTTTAAATTTGAAGACGGACCACGAAATCGCGACGGATTTTGCGCTCAAAGTTTACGACAAATTTAAGAAAATAATAAAATCTATTGTTCTCTTCGGTTCTGTTGAAAAAGAAAAAACAACTCTTGGTTCTGACATTGATATAATAATAATAATCGACGACGTTTCTTTGAAATGGGACACCGAATTAATCGCGTGGTACAGAGAAGAGCTTGACAAAATTATGCAGGGAAACCCATATAACAAAAAAATTCATATAAATACAATAAGATTGTCGACGTGGTGGGACGACCTGATGAAAGGCGACCCGGTGGTTTTAAACATTATAAGAAGCGGATTTCCGATTCTCGACGCTGCGGGATTTATTGAACCGTTAAAATTTTTAATGCTTCAGGGAAAAATAAAAGGAACGCCCGAAGCAATTTATGAATGTATTCAAAGATCTCCCATACATCTTGCAAGAAGCAAAGCCGCAGAGTTAACAGCCGTCGACGGAGTTTATTGGTCAATGGTCGACGCCGCGCACGGAGCATTAATTGCCGCCGGATATTTTCCGCCGTCGCCCGAGCACGTCATGATTGACTT
>DAIENA010000042.1 GCA_027341315.1 archaeon
AATCAGAAACTTTTTGTTTCATGCTGTCTTTTATTTCTGACTGGATATGGTCAATTAAAACCGCTCTTTGGGGAACGCATTTTATCGTCGGACTTTCTCCGTACGGCTGATTTGTGTAACATAAAATTTCTATTTTTTCTCCCTTGTAATTAATGCTCGGATTTGGATTCATGCTTCCGCCCTGCATAGCAATTGTTTTAACGTTGCCTTCGAGAGTTGCCTGAACACAATTTCTGAAATATTCCTGTGGATTTTCCTGAAGAGGATTTGCATTAGTTTTTACTCCGGGAAAAAAGAAATAAATAAACAATCCAAGAACAATTATTACGAGGGCAATTATAACAAAAATTGTTATCTGACCTTTTTTATTTTTAAGAGGCACCCCTTTCATTTCTTTCTGAGGGTTTTTCCATTTATAAATATTTCAATTATAAATAAAAATTCTTTTATAATTTTTCGAGCGAAAAGTTGATTAAACATTCAAAAAGAACCATTTCCATTTTCATAAATAGAACCCGTGCAATTATATTTTGAAGGATCATTTAAGGAGGCAGATAAATTTCCGGCTGCCCACCCAGAAATCATTTTTGTTAAGTCATTTGGTGGATAATAGCACGTGGAATTTTTTCCAATAACAAATGCCTGTTGATTGTTCGAGTCATTCAGCTGTTTAATAATTTCATCTCGAGTCATCCCGGAATTCATCAAGTTTTCTGTTAATTCTAGAGAATAGGCAAGACTATTATTCAAGTACAACGCGTATAATTCGCATCTCCCCTTTTGAAAACCTTTTATTTTATAATTGGTGAGCGTTGTTTGAATTATCCCAACACCTAGGAGATCCATTGTTTGATTGCAGACTGTATCAAATGGTAAACAATTATTAGAATTAATTACAAATTGGTCAATTCCACCTTCACAAGAGACATTAAAAAATGGCGCCAAAGACGATTTAGAATTTTTAGAGCCCAAATTTGTTTGGTTATTTCTTGTTTCATTATTAATGGTCCTATTTATTTTCGATTGATTCTCAGATGTTTCATTTGTTAAATTCAATTTTTTTGTGAAATTTGTTGAATTAGGGTTTTCATTTTGACAAGCTTTGGATTCCTTTGGTTTGTTATTTGTTGTCCCACATGCATTTGTGTCGTTGCAAACTCTCACCTCTTTTCTGTCTGGGTTGCATGTGCCCCAGTTTGAACAAACCCAATTTTCAGTGCATGTTTTTATTTTTTGAATGTACAAATTCGGAACTCCGTTCGTTATCGAGATTAGTTTAACTACTAAATCGGGTTTTCCGTCGTCGTTTAAATCAATTTCTTTCTCTTCGCCGACGGTGAGATTGACTTCGATCGGATTACTATGAATTATAAGTGTTACAGAATTTTGATTGACGGTTTTAACATCTATCTGGTGAGATTCGTTGTTTATAGTAAAGACTTTATTTTCTCCTTGAGGAATATTCACGCTTGTCCCCTTTAAGAGATTTGTATTTGATATTGAGTTTGAGGGGGAAATTATTAAAAAAATAAAAATGCCGATGAAAAGAACTGCAAAAGGAATTGCAAAATAGATTGCTTTTTTTTGGCTGGAAAAGTTGATTGAGAATGAAGATTTTTCGTTTCCTCTTATCTGTTGAACATATTTAATTGCTTCCGAGACGTCTTCTTTGCCCCAACCAGCGTCGATTAGCATTTCATTTATGTATTTATAATTAAAGCCTCTTTTGGAGTTTTCAAGAATCCATTCTACTAAATTTTTATCCACCTTCTTTATTTAATTCAGAAATTTATAAAATCTTCTAATCCTCGGTTTCGACTCTCGGAGCAAGCAAAAAACTAATCGATAAATGTTCGGAAATAAAATCCATCCTTAAGGGATGGTCCTGGGCAAATTTTAAAATCGTTTCGGGAAATTGTTTGCCTGCTTTGGCAAATTTCTGCAAATATTCGAGGCTGTATCTGACACGGCAATTTTCCGCTTCCATTTTTACTTCGTCGTCGGAGAATTCGGTTCTTGCGGAATTAGTTTCTCTTGATTCAATTACAAATTTTTTTTCGTCGACGATAAACGAGCACGCGTCGGAAACGACAAGGCAGTCATCGACAGCGTCGATAAAGTCCTGGGAGTTAATTGTGATTTTTGATGAAAATTCCAGATGTTCGGGAAATTCCTTGTCTTCTCTTTCAACTTCAATTAAATTTAATGTAAAAATTCTGTTTATTTTGTCTTCAATTTTTATTTCAAGAGCATTTTCTTTTTTTTCTAAAACAAGCGAGCAGGTTTTTGAAGCTCTTCTTAAAATTTTTTTTAGACTTTCAAGGTTAACCCCCAAAGTTTCCTCTCCCGACTCAAATTCTTTAAACGCGCTTTTTGGAATTTTCAGGGAGACCATTGAAATATTTCCGGGGTCAATAGCGACGATAGAGAGTCCGAAATTTGTTATTTTCACTCTTACTTCCAAAACCAAATCCGAGATTAATTCAATCGATTTTGTGAAAAGTGTTGGGTCCTCAAGTTTAAGTTTCATATTAATTCAAGAACCCGTTCTTTTTTAAGCATTTTTGTTCATAACTAATTATATAAATCTTTCAAACCCTCTTTTTTAATGGAAAAAACGAACAATTTTTTGCAGAGTCCTAAGGAAAAAAAGATAAGAAAAATTACCCAGCTATACTATTCAAGGCCCGACATTCAAGAAATAATTTTCGAGTTTTCTAAAAACAGGGAAATTTCTCCGAGGTATTTTGAAGGTTTCGGAAAGCGGCCCGACAGTCTTCAGTTCAAGGGCGACGTGCTAAGCCTCGCGAAAAAAGGCGCGACGTCGTTTCATTGTTCGGAAGAACTTTGGGAGGACCCGTTAAAAATAGAAACCGGAATGTCGAAATCCGACGCTGATGAGTTAAGAATCGGATGGGATTTATTAATCGACATCGACTGCAAATGGTTTGATTATTCAAAGCTTGCAACAAAATCAATAATAGAATCTTTCAAGCAACATGGAATAAAAAACATAGGCGTAAAATTTTCAGGAAACAAGGGATTTCATATTCTTATTCCCTGGAAAGCATTTCCGAAAAAAGTCAACAACATCGAAATAAAAAATCTTTTTC
>DAIENA010000043.1 GCA_027341315.1 archaeon
TTTAATTTTCATTTTTTCAGTCCCTCAACATTTAACCAAGTGCCTATAATTCCAAAATCTGTTTTATTCAGAAACGAAGTATTTATAAAATTTGAATCCCTGTAAATTCCATATAGGGGAAAGCGACCTGACGAACCCCGTGCTTTGACGCGGTTAGTAGGATAGACGGACGCCCTTACCCTGTATTTTATCGATTTTTTCTCATTCATTTTTCTTTCTCAACCTTTCAATGTTTAGCATGTTATCTATAATCAAACTAAGCTGATACTCGACGCTGTTTTTATCGAGTTCGCTCTCTTTTACAATTTTTACTTTTTCTCCATCAAGAACATTCACCATTTTTCTGAAGTTAAGGTACTCATTATTATCCACTGAAATAAAAATTATGCAATTCTCATGATTTTTCAAAAATTCCAAAACATCAAGATAAATTTCCATATTTTTTCTTTTGTCTTTTATTTTGAATTTAATCAAATGGGATTTTATTCCTTCTCTCTTAAAAGTTTTTGAAACATTTTTTATGTATAATTTTTTATTTTTTGAATCTTTATAATGCTTCAACCTTGAAATTTTTGGAAGCAAATCTTCAATTTTGTCTTTTATGATTATATTGTAACCAATAAGGTTTTCCGAATAATCTATAAAAATGTAATAATCAAATTTTATCATCCTGAAACTATTAACGCTCCTCCTTCTGTAAAAGTTTTAACGCCCGACGACGAAAAATTAACTTCCCCGTTAACTTCTAATTTTGCCGACGGCGAAGTTGTTCCGATTCCGACGTTTCCGCTATTTCCGTTGACGAATAAGGCGTTCGTTGCGACCGTGAGATTTTGATTAAAAATATTATTATTCGTGAAAGTGTTCGCCGATGCCAGATAAGGAACCAACGTCGAGTTTCCCGTCCACTTCGGGTCTACTTCCGTTTGAGGATTTGTTGAATTATAAAACCCAAAAGGGTTTGATTTCAAATAATAATTGTTAATATCAAAACTTGTCAAGTTATAAAATCCACTTGGATTGTTTATTCCGTAATACTTTGACGACAACGCCGTCCCGCCCTCGTAAATCGTCCCGCCGTAAATGTTTGTCGTTGCATTTATGTCGCCGACGACATTTAATTTGTTTTGGGGGGTTGTAGTTGCAATACCGACGTTTCCATTTATATCTATTGCCAATCTGTGTATTGAACCTGTGTCTAAAGTTAAAAGATTTCCGTTTGTTCTTCCTATAGAATATCCCCCGGAATTTCCCAAATAGAGATACTGCTCCCAGTTAGTCAATGTTAAATTTCCATTAATTTCTAACTTTGTTCCAGGGCTCGTCGTCCCAATTCCAATGTTCGTTCCGTTTTGATAAATCGCCGAATTATTCAACGACGTCGTTCCGTTCCACATCGGAATATACCAAGCCGTCCCCGAACCCGAAATCGACGGCGGAAGGTTTGTTGAATTATAGTATCCGTATGGATTTGATTTCAAATAATAATCCGAAATTAAAAAATTAGTTGAATTATAAAATCCAAATGGGTTTGTTGCTAAATAATATGAACTATTTATTACTGGACTTGGATTAGTTGAGTTGTAATATCCGTAAGGATTGTTTATCCCGTAATACTTCGACGACAACGCCGTCCCACCCTCGTAAATTGTTCCCGACGTGTTTATTTTCCCGAGCGTGTACAAATTCCCGTTGTTGTCGACCCACGTGACGTTAGCCCCCGTCGACGAATTTCTCCAAATTTGCAAAATCCCGTTCGAGTTTGCCGCCGAGGCAAGAGAAATAAAACTAAACAAAAATAAAATCCCCGCAACAAAAATTAAAATTTTATTTTTCATTTTTTTAATACCTCTTTTTTATCTACTACAGATTCATCTAAATCTATCAAATTATATTTATTTTTTGAAGAAACAATTTTTCTCCCAGACTTTTTCTCCAAATTTTTTCTCGCATCTCCTGCAATCTTCCCACCATCAACTGCAGCGGAAAAATTATCAAAAAATCCGTAAACGTCCCTGTTTCTTGCAATTTCAGTAGTTGAAGCTTCACCCAACATTGAGAAAATCAACTCCAAATCGGTCATGTTATCTCTTAAACTTTCATTTTTTAATTTGGTATTCAACCCTTTTACTTTCTTATGGTTTTTTACAGAAATACCAAAGGTTGCCTTGGAGATTTCATTAGTCAAAATTGCATATTCAGGATTTTCAATAATTCCACGTTTTTTCCATTCGTCAGTTAAACTCTGCCTTATTGCAATTCCCCTTAGTCGTTTGTTAATCCAATCTTTAGGATATCCTTTAACTTCATAATATTCTTTTGCTCTTTCTTGAAGAAGCTCAGGATTTTCAATCTCTTCAATTCTCTCACTTCCAACTTTTGCAAGCCAAAGCTTAAACGGCTCGGCTTTCTTTGACGGGATCGACTGAATAATTCTAAAAATTCCCCTCTTATTCGCGCAATCTGTAATGTAACTTTTTTTATCTGAAGATACCATTTTCAGTTGTACACAATTTGTGGACAACTGGATTCCATTTTCTAATTCTCTGGACTTTAGCATGCTCCAGTAATTTCTTGGATTTTTGCTTTCGCTCAAAACTTTAACAACATCCACTACAGAAAAAAACCACTCTCCGTTATGCAATACCCTTCTTATTTTTGTATTTTCAAAAACAATTGCCTCATCCATAATGTCCTGCCTCCAAAAAATTTAAAGAAGAAAAACGTCCGGCAACCCGAAGATCACCGGGGATCATACTCACGGTACTAAGACCGATAAGAGCATCATGAGCGCATAATTCATAAACTTTTCCACCGCTGCCGTCTCCGAAAAAAATAAAAAACTCATCTAGTGACCCCGAAGGATTACTAAAAACTATTATGCCCTTTTCAGAACTGCCTAATTTATAAATTTTATTCATCCC
>DAIENA010000044.1 GCA_027341315.1 archaeon
AAAATGGTTTTATGGATTTCAAGCCAGCCTCTTTACTTAAAACTTCCAAGTCCGCTCCGGTAAAACCTATCGTCCTTATTGCAAGTTCATTAAAGTCTACGTCGTCGCCCAAAGGCATTCCACGTGTGTGAATTTGTAAAATCTCTTTTCTTCCGTCTTCTGTTGGAGGATTAATTCTTAACTCTCTGTCAAACCTTCCGGGACGTCGGAGCGCTTCGTCAATGTCGTCGGGTCGGTTCGTCGCTGCCATAACGACAATTTGTCCTCGTGATTTTAAACCATCCATCAAAGTTAAAAGTTGCGCAACAATTCTTTTTTCAGTCTGGTCCGTCCCGTCTCCTCTCTTCGGCGCAATTGAATCAATCTCGTCTATAAAAATTATAGCGGGAGCGTGTTTTTGTGCTTTCTCAAAAATTTCACGAATATGTTTTTCACTCTCTCCGTAATACTTACTCATAATTTCCGGGCCGGCAATTGAAAAAAATGCCGAATCCGTTTCCGTCGCGACGGCTTTTGCTAAAAGTGTTTTTCCGGTTCCAGGAGGCCCGGTCAATAAAACTCCCTTCGGCGCGCCAACTCCAAGTTTTTGAAAAACTTCCGGATGTTTCATCGGAAGTTCAACCATCTCACGAACTGAATCAATTTCCTCTTTAAGTCCGCCGATGTCTTCATAACTTATTCCGGTTGATTTTAAATCTCCTGAATAAACTTCCTCTGAAATTGTGATTTTTGTCGACGGGGTTACAATAACATTTGTTTTTGGAATAACTTTTGAAACTGCGTAATTAAGCCGCGTTCCAAAAACATCAATCACAATTTTTTGTCCCAAGACTAAAGGTTTTTCTAAAAGTTTATTATGAAAAAATTCGGTTGGGTTGTCACTGAACTGAATTCCTTCCTGCATCGGTGAAAGCGTAATCGACGTCGCTGGTTTAACCTCTATTTTTTCAAGACGAACGTCTTCGCCGATTGAAAATCCAATGTTCGACCGGACGGTTCCGTCAAGCCTTATTTTTCCGATGGATTTGTCCCCGCCAAGCGCCCGAAGAACTTTAAGCGCAATTGGAATTTTTCCTTCAAGTAAAATAATGTCTCCAGGGGTCAACTCCATTGCTTTCATATCTTTCGAAGAAATTCTTGCAATTCCTTTATCAACGTCTTCCTGAAGACTCTCGGCAATTTTTAAATAAAATTTGGATTTATTTTCCTTTGGTTTTTTTGGTGTCATTTTTTTTCACCCCTTATCTTTTTTGCAATTTTTTCCAAATCTTCCGTAGATTTTTTTGGTCCGAGTTGTGTTGAAATATAACCTTCATAATTCTTAAAATATTTTTTCTCCTTCGCCCAAGTCTCTTCAAACTTTTTGTCAAAACCATAAATTGGATACAACTTTATATGAACATGATTCACTCCCAAACCTTCCATCACAATTGCTACACGTTTAATGTTTAATTTATTTTCTAATAATTTGGCAACTTTTTTTGCAGCAAGCATCAAATTTGAATATTCTTTGTCAGGCATATCCGTAGCGTCGCTATCAAAATGCTCCTTTGTTAGAACGAGACTCATTCCTTCAGTATTTGGATTAATATCTAAAATTGACAAATGTTTCTCATCTTCCCAAATTTTGCAACTGGGAATTTCTCCTGCAACAATTTTACAAAAAACACATTCAGTCATTTTGTTTCTATTTCAACCTCCAAAATTCCATTGTTAAAAGTCCATTCATAACTTTTAACTTTTAATCCGGGAAGATTCTTTTTTATTTTGATGCCTTTTTCCAACTTTGAAATTAAATAATCCTGAACACCATCAAAATTTTTTTTCCTGGCTTCAACTTCTATAAATCCTTTTCCAACTTCTACTTTTATATCGCTCTTTGAATATCCGTAAATCTCAAAAACAAAATAAACTTTTTTATCCTCTTCTATGTAATCAATTGTCCGTTCTTCTTTTTCCCCTTTCAAAAAATCTTTCGAGGAAGTCGTTCTTGCCGGGCGCGACTCCTGAAAAAACTCACGGACAATACTTTCAAAAGGGTCGTTGTCGTCGTCGAAAAATCCCATTTACCTATCCAAAATAACTTCCTCCTTTTTCAATACCTGCAGACTTTGCGCTGTTTAAAAATTGGTCCTCAATTTTTTTATAAATTTCTATAGACTGTTTTGTAACACTCGGCTTTACTTTTTTCTTTGCCTCCTCAAAATGTTTTTTTGAGACTTCACTTGAATTCATGTCAAGACGAAGTGCGACCATCGCTGCTTCCCTTACTAACGCCTCAATATCCGCCCCGGTGTATCCGTCGGTCTCTTTTGCAAGTTCCTTAAGTTTGACATCTTTTGACAAAGGCATATCTTTTGTATGAATTCCTAAAATTATTTCCCTCCCTTTTTCTTCCGGAGCATTAACAAGTAAAATTTTATCAAACCTTCCTGGTCGAAGAAGAGCCGTATCGAGCATATCCGGTCGGTTCGTCGCTCCTAAAACTAAAACTTCCTTAACGTCTTCAAGCCCGTCCATTTCTGCAAGCATTTGATTTAAAACTCTCTCGGTGACTTTATTTGAATCGGTTCCTCTTTTTCCGGCAAGTGCATCAATCTCATCAAAGAAAATGATACATGGTGAAACTTGTCTTGCTCTTTCAAAAATTTTTCTCATTCCTTCTTCTGATTTTCCCACCCACATAGAAAGTAAACTCGGACCTTTAACATGAATAAAATTCGCTTCCGATTCTTTTGCAACAGCTTTTGCTAAAAGTGTTTTTCCGGTTCCTGGCGGGCCATAAAGTAAAATTCCCCTCGACGGTCTAATTCCCATTCGTTTAAAACTTTCAGGATGTTTTATCGGCCA
>DAIENA010000045.1 GCA_027341315.1 archaeon
TTTCAAAACGTCTTTTAAGAATTTTCCGGTCCAGGATTTAGAATTTTTTGCAACTTCTTCGGGCGTTCCCGTTGCGACAATTTCTCCTCCGCCGTCTCCGCCTTCGGGTCCAAGGTCGATAATGTAGTCGGCCGATTTTATAACGTCAAGATTGTGTTCGATAACAACCATCGTGTTTCCTTTTTCGACTAGTTCGTGCATCACTCCTAAAAGTTTTTTGACGTCTTCGAAGTGAAGCCCCGTCGTCGGCTCGTCTAAAATGTAAAGAGTTTTTCCCGTCGTTCTTTTTCCGAGTTCTCTGGTTAATTTTATTCTCTGACTTTCTCCCCCTGAAAGAGTTGTTGAACTTTGCCCGAGTTTAATATAACCCAGACCAACTTCTACCAGGGTTTCTAATTTTCTTCTTATCGACGGAAGGAACTGAAAAAATTCCAGAGCTTCTTCAGTTGACATATCTAAAACCTCTGCAATTGACTTTTCCTTGTATTTTACTTCTAAAGTTTCTCTATTGTACCTTTTTCCGTGGCACTCTTCACACTCGACATAAACGTCGGGTAAAAAATTCATTTCTATTTTTATCGTTCCGTCGCCCTTGCACTTTTCACATCTTCCGCCTTTTACATTAAATGAAAACCTTCCGAGTTTGTAACCCCTCATTTTTGATTCTTTTGTTTCGGCAAAGACGCTTCTTATTTCATCAAAGATTTTTGTGTATGTTGCAGGATTACTTCGGGGCGTTTTTCCGATAGGAGATTGGTCAATAATTACAACTTTATCAATAAAAGCATCCATGTAAATTCTGTCATGCTCTCCGGGAATTTCCTTAGAAAAATTTATTCTTTTTGCTAAACCTTTGTATAAAATTTCATTAACTAAAGTTGACTTTCCGGAGCCTGAGACCCCTGTAATTAAATTTAAACATTGTGTTGGAATTTCAACGTCAATATTTTTTAGATTGTGTTCTCTAGCTCCTTTTATTTTTATTAATGGACCGGGCTCCCTTCTTTTTTTAGGAACAGAAATTTTTTCAATTCCACTCAGATATTTTCCTGTAAGGGACTTATTATTTTTTTCAATTTCTTTTGGCGAACCTTCTGCAACAATTTCTCCTCCGTGAATTCCCGCACCCGGCCCCATATCAACGACGTAATCGGCCGCCCTTATCGTGTCTTCATCGTGTTCGACGACGACAAGCGTATTTCCCAAGTCCCTTAATTTATGAAGTGTCTCGATTAATTTTCTGTTGTCTCTTTGGTGCAGGCCAATTGAAGGTTCGTCTAAAACATAAAGAACGCCGGTTAAGTTAGAACCGATTTGTGTTGCGAGCCGAATTCTCTGGGCTTCCCCTCCTGAAAGAGTTCCGGCGCTTCTTGAAAGAGTAAGATAATTCAAACCGACGTTATCTAAAAATTCTAATCGCTCTTTAACCTCTTTTAAAATTTGCCTTGCGATTTCTTTTTCTTTTGCCGAAAGTTTTATTGAGTCGAAAAATTCCCGCGCGTCTTTAATTGAAAAATCCGTTACGTCTATAATTGATTTTGAATTTATTTTTACAGAGAGGATTTTTTCTTTTAGTCGTTTTCCTTTACAGGTCGGACAGACTGTCGCCCTCATGAATTTTTCGTATTCTCTTTTCCTGTATTCAGAAGTTGTTTCCTTAAAGAGCCGTTCAGCCTGAGGAATTATTCCTTCCCATCCGTTGTCAAAATGCATTTTTGCTCCGCCGGGCCACTTTCCATCTATCTCTTTTCCCGAGCCGTAGAGTAAAACTTCTTTTTGCTTTTTTGTAAATTCTTTTATTGGAGTAAATAAATCAAAACCAAAAGCTTTTCCGACAACCGCAATTTGTTTTTGCCTCCAGGAGTTTTCTATTCGCCCGTAAATTTTTATCGCGCCGTCAAGGATTGAAATTTTTTCGTCCGGAATTATTAGATTTGGATCAAACTCGATTTTTACGCCGAGCCCGTGGCAGTCTTCGCATGCGCCAAAAGGTGAATTAAATGAAAACATTCTTGGCTGAAGTTCTTCAAAAACAAGCCCGCATTTTGGACACGCCAGATTTGAAGAAAAGATTTTTTCGTCGGTTTTTCCTTTCACGATTAAAAGTCCGCCCGATTTTCCGAGCGCGTTTTCGACCGCTTCAGTTAATCTTGAAGTTTCTTTGGAATCGAGTGAATCTATGAAAAGTTCGATGTTGTGCATCTTGTATTTTTCAAGGGTTATCTTTTCGTCCGTTTTGAAAATTATTCCATCGACTCGAACTTTTGAAAATCCTTCTTTGTTGTAATCTGAAATTAACTTTTCGTAGGTTCCTTTTTTTTGCCTGACTACCGGCGAAAGAATTGTTACGTCTCCTGAAAATTCTTTTTGAATAGCAAGAGCAATTGCTTCCGGAGTTTGAGAAATTATGGGTTCATTATGGGTTGGGCAATACGGAATTCCAATTCTTGCATAAAGAAGCCTCAAATAATCATAAATTTCTGTGACCGTTCCAACGGTTGAGCGCGGGTTTTTGGAAGTGGATTTTTGCTCTATCGAAATCGCCGGGCTTAAGCCTTCAATTGAATCGACGTCGGGTTTGTCCATTACTCCTAAAAATTGACGGGCGTATGACGAAAGACTTTCGACGTATCTTCTTTGGCCTTCTGCATAAAGGGTATCAAACGCAAGAGTTGACTTTCCCGAACCCGATAAACCGGTTAAGACGACAAACTGATCTTTCGGAATTTCTACGTCGACGTTCTTTAGATTGTGCTCTCGGGCTCCTTTAATAATAATTTTTTTCATTCGTGAGGAAAAGTGGTTTCATTTTTAAGACTT
>DAIENA010000046.1 GCA_027341315.1 archaeon
GTTGAAAACCGAGATTCAGCCTTCTCAAAGTACATTCTTAGTGAAAATTTCCCCTATGCGATTATTAGATTAGAAAATAAAAACGGAAAAATTAACTACCTATTTGATTTTCGTATTGGTATAGATGGATTAATTCCATATACTGCATCTCCAAAATATCACGGGGAATTTTCAAAAGAACAATTGGAAAGAGATGCGAAAAAATATTCTCTGCAAAAAAACCGATTAGTAATCTAAAATTAAATTTGCTTTGGAAAAATCAAACAATTAGTACTCACTTCTTTCCAAAGATTCCGTACGCGAGATATGCAAGAACTCCAATTATAATGCCAAAAAACAGATTAAAGAAAAACGAAAACTGCGGTTTACATACTGTCGGAGCTACCGGAGTACAAACGAGCAAAACGTACTGAAAGAAAAGGTAAGCACAAATCGCCACCAAAATCGTAACGACCGCCCTCACCCGACTCACTTTTTCCATTAAAGTGAATAAATAATCAAGGTTTAAATACTTAACTTTAAAGAGAATATCACGAGAAATATATTTTAGGAGTTAAAAAATTATTATATTCATTTTTTTCATATGAAAGTTTAATTTGAAAATTGTCTATGAGTAAATCGCTTGACTTGTACCATTTATCAAATGCCTTCTTAAAGCTTGAATTATCAAGATTGTCTAATTTTTCAAATATTTTCCGGACTATATCAGATTTTGAATCTTCGTAACGGGCATCCTGGATAAAAACCAAATTATTGACATCAACTGGCTGGTCATGGTTTGAATTCCCGACAACAATCATCCTATCTTCAATTTCTTTCTGACTCAAATTTTCAGCAATAGCAATTGCAGAATACAATTTTCCATCTTTTGGGTTAAGATTGGGTTTTATAAAATCTCTATCAAAAATGCCGGAAAAGAATTTTTCTATCTCTGTACTTCTAAGGACATCATCTATATAACTCTTCACAGCGGCAGAAGCAATGTAATGCTTATAATTTTTTTTCGACAAAAATTCAAGAGTCTCTTTTGTATTATACCTTAATGTTCTCTCCCCATATCTAAAAATTCCCAGGGTTTCATCCAAATCCCAACAAATTATTTTTTGCATTAAAATTTTTACACAAAGCTGTTTTTAAAATTAATTAGTTTTAATCGCACTAATTACAAACTGAGCATCTTAACGCTTTCGCTCGTCGTCTGAAAGTTTTTAGCGACAATTACCTGAACTCCTTCTTCTTCAGCCGACTTTACAATTGCGCTCGTGGCAGAACCGTCGATTACGACAACTGAAATTCCCTTCAACCGGTTAAGTGAAGAAGAAACCGATTTTTGCGAAACGTGTTTTACTTCGTTCAAATTAGAATCTAAAAAGACGGCTTTTCCCGTTCCGCTTAATTCTTTCAAAATTTTTTTTAGTGTTTCTTTATTTTCAGAAGTTAATTCAAGTTTTTCAGTTTCCTTTTTTTGAGAATTGTTAGATTTTGAATAATTGTTATCAGAAAAATTTGAAAAAAAGTCCTTTGCCGGGACTTTTTTTCTTAAATTCATTAAAATTTCTTTCGAAGTTAATTCCTCAACTTCTTTTCCGTCGGGCGCAGTCGCAATGTATTTTACGTTTGCGTTTTCCATAACGTTCTGGGCGATTAACTTTCCGCCACGGTCTCCGTCGACAAAAAGAGTAATCTCTCTAGTTTTCCCGAGTTCTTTGATTTCGTCAGGAAGTTTTGTTCCGTTCATTCCGATTACATTGTTAATTCCTGCACGAACAAGATTAACAACGTCGGCCCTTCCCTCAACAACAATCAGTTCCTTAGAATCCAGGTCTCCGCCATATGCAAGTTTATTTTCCCCATATTCCTTAACACCTGCAATCTTTGTCGAATCCTTGATTTGGTTTGAAATGTCTCTTGAGTCTGTTGAGCCTTCAATTCCTGTCATGAGTTTTTTTGCCCTTTCAAGAATGTAATCTCTTTTGTTTCCACGCACGTCTTCGATTTTTTCAATTTCGATTTGCGCGTCGCACGGTCCGACTCTTTCAATTGTTTCCAAAGCGGCGGCAATTAAAGCCGTCTCGGACTGATCAAGAGCCGTCGGAATTTTTATAATTCCAATCGTTCTTTTGTCTTGCCTTTGCAAGTCGACTTCGATTCGTCCGATTTTTCCTTCTTTTTGAAGTTCCCTCATTTCAAGGTCGGCTCCAAGAAGGCCTTCGGTCTGACCAAAAAGAGCTCCGATTACGTCAGGTTTTTCAAGCGCACCTTCGGCGTTCAAATTCGCGTTTATCATGTATTTTATAGATACAGGACTTACTTTAGCCATTTTACTTTTTTCTCCGTATTTATTTAATTAAACCCTTAAAGGATTTTCTAGAAAAATATCTTCAACTAACTAATCAAATTTTAGTTTGACGTGAGCGTGAATGTGAAAGTGAATAATAATCTTTTACAAGATATTTTTCTCGATGAAAGATTATAGAAAGTTTGGTTTTTAAATGTTTTTGTGAAGAGTGTGTTGTCCTTTTGAAAGGGTGAATAAACAGAAAGTTTTATAAATATTAATGAGGGAAAATCAATATGACAATCCAAGAATCGATGAATCACTTTTGGGAAGGCTTGAAAACCGGAAAGCTTGTTCCAAAAACCGAAGGGGAAATAAAAAATTTTATTCATGAAAATCATTTCGGCGGAGAAGCAATAAAAGAATTAAACAAAAAAGATAAAGAGATTG
>DAIENA010000047.1 GCA_027341315.1 archaeon
TTTTTAGAATTCTCAAACTCCGACGTTTCCTTTCCCAAAATTGTTAAATTTTTATTTTTCATTTTATTTTTATAGTCCAATTTTAACATTTCCCGACGTGTCGACCTGAAGCGTCTTCCTAATTTCTCCTTATTCATTTTCGTCCCTCAAACATTTATTTAATTTATCTCTCCCTAAAACAAAGTAAGAAAATTTTTGCCTTAATTCATTTGAATAGCCTCTTGGAACTGAAGAACTTAAAACGTCTTTTCCAATACTTTTTATCAAATTAAAAGCGGGGACAAAGTCCGCGTCCCCGGAAATTAAAATAAAACAATCGGCTCCTTTTTCAATTGCTTCTTTTAACATATCAACTGCAATCCAAACATCAATTCCCTTTTCTTTTTGATTAACATCAACAACATCCAAAAAACTTTTTTCAACAATTGGTTTACAAACCTTACACAAATCCCATGAATCTAATAAGTCTTGTCTTTTCTTTCTTAATTCCTTCATTGAAAGTCTTTGAAGCTTTCTTGTGATAATTTTAACTCCTCTTTTTTTAAGACTATTTAAAAAATCCATATGTCTTAAATATTTCAATTTATTGTCTTCAATATCCGGCACCGAAGCATACCATCTTATTTCTATAACTTCTAGATTTTTTTCTTTAGAAATTAGTTTAGAAACTTTACAGATATCAACTTCGCTGGGAGTGAACCAATGTTTTAAATTATGATACCAATTATTAGCATCAACAAAAACAATTGCCTTTTTCATAAAAATCCCCCCAGAAAAAAATAACCCGGCATATCCTTCAGGGAAGGGTAACACCGGGGACTTAAATTAAAATTACTATGAAGTCTAAGTTTAAAAAAGTTTGGATTCAACCCTTCTTTTTTGTTTGAATTTTTATTTTTCATTTTATTTTTATAGTCCAATTTTAACATTACCCGACGAGTCGACCTGAAGCGTCCCTCCCGACGACGTTGCATTGAATGTTCCCGAAAGTTTTAAATATTCATTTCCCATTTTTTTAAAGTTAATGCTCAGTATGGTCTTCGGGCAATACTAAGCTTGTTGCCTCTTTATTTAAGTTAAGCCTCATTTGATTTTTATTAAATCTTTTCTTTTTCTTAATTTTGTAAACAATATGCAAAGGAAAGAATTCGAAATAATCTTTTGAATCAAACCATGCGCATTTGAAATGATAAAGTCTTATTCCTGTCAGCCTCGACAATGCAAGAGCATAGATTGTCAACTGCTCAATCGGCTTTTCTTTTTTTGCCGACGGTTTAAAATCCATGATATAAATTGAACCATTACGAACTTGAATTAAATCTATATGCCCCGTAATATAATCTCCTTCCTTAACTGAGAAAGGGACTTCAAAATTTAGTTCATACTTATAATGATTAATATCTTCAGAATCTAAAAGCACAGGAACTTCAACAGCAACGGTAACCGAATCGTTAAAAAGCATAAATTCTTCCAACTCCTCATGCCTCATTTTATTGTTAGACACTGCCTGAACGACAAAATTTGCAAGATCAATTGCCGAACTTTTTCGAGAAATTATTTTAACTTGATTTAGATCAAAATTTTCTTTATTCTCTGACGCCCTCTCTTGTTTCTCTCTGAAAATTTGATGCGGACATTCCGAAGAAACCAATTCTAAAAATTCTTTTAATGGCCTGAATTTAAAATGTTTAAACTCTTCGTTTAAAATCAAATCTAATTTCGCCCTGTGAAATTTAAAATTGTAAACCTGCTGATGAATCATTTTTGCTTCTTCAACCAATTCCTTTTTTGAATATTTTTTAACTGCAAACTCCCTCATTCTCAAAAAAGGCAAATATTTTTTATATTCTTCAAGCCACCTTGAGATTATACGCGAAGTAATTTTAATTCCATACTTCTCTTTTATTAACTCCGAAATTTCTTCAAATGAATTTAACTTATTGTACAAAGTTAATGAATCGATAATAATTTTCAGAGGATAAGTTTTATTTTTTGTAATCTGCGACGTAAACCGTTTGTCACAATGTTTGCAGTAATAAATTTGAATCTCTTCAAACTTTTTCTTTCTAATTCCCCTCTTTACAATTTTACCCGAACAGTAAGGGCATTTTCCTAAATTTTTATAGCTCTCTATTTTTTCTTCTGACTGATTAATCAACTGCTCCTGTTTCATTTTCCTTCCTCAAAATTTTTACTAAAGACTCTTTTCCATGCTTTTTTTAAATTCAAAACCCTCAATTTCTGATACCCGTATTTTGTTAAAACTTTATCAAGAATTTCTTTTTTTTCTTTGTCTTCACAGAATTTCTCTCTCAATAAATCAATTTTCGTAATAATATTTGTTATTAAAGTTATAGATTCGTCAAGCTTCTTTTGTGCAATTTCAAACGATTCAAATTTGTCGCCGTAGCTTTCAGCAATTAATTTTGGGATTCTCTCAGAAATTTCCTTTATTTCGCCTTTTTCATCATTCAAAAAATCCAAGTTAATTAAAATATTTGA
>DAIENA010000048.1 GCA_027341315.1 archaeon
TCACTTCTCCGGAATCGACCCGAATATCGTCGGAAGTGTCGTTGCTGCAGCGTCGTCTTCATCAAGTTCTTCGTCGACTTCGAGCACGGGAACAGCGAACCCCCAGACAAGCAAGAGTAATTCTTTTGTGTTTGACAAAATCAGCCCCGGAGAGTCGACGGTCGTTAAGAACGGTGACAATTCAATCGGAATTAAAGAAATAGAGATAAACGTCGACGGTCAGGCAAACAGCGTAAAAATTGTTTTAACAAAATATGATTCAAGACCTGCAGAAATCTCAGTGGATAAAACAGGAAAGGTTTACCAATATATTCACATAGACACAACCAACTTACTTGACAAACTTCAAAGCGCGACTGTTACATTTAAGGTAAACAAAACATGGGCAAGCGACAACGCTTTGTCGTCGGGAAATATTTCGGTTTACAAATTCAACGAAACGTCCAAAGAATGGATGCCATTAAATACGGTTTACGACAGCGAGGATGCCGGAAATTATTATTACAATGTAACCTTAACCTCATTTAGTTATTTTGCAATTTCAGAAAAGTCAATGACCAAAAACGCAACGGTTGCTGAAGGGACAAATAATTCTGGAGCTGCAAACACTTCTTCAACGACCGGCGCTGGAAAATTCCCTTATGTGTGGGTTATTTTGGGGGTTGTGGTAATTGCTATTGCAATTTATTTCTTTAAAAGAAAAGGAAAAAATTATTAGAATTAACTCTTTTTGTTTTTGAAGTCTTTGAACGCGAAGTACATAAGGATAATTGTTAAAAAAATTAAAAATTACTAAAAAAAAGATTGATTGAAATTTTGAAAGGGTTGATAAATTCATTAAAATATAAATTGCGGCAACGCGACCTCTTCAGGATTTAATTATATCTGGATTGTCGTCGGTGTTCTTGTTTTAGCGGGAATAATTTACTTTGCGATGAAGAGAAAGAGAGACTAAGAATCCAAAGATTTTACGGTTCCGCATCGGAACTCACGAACGAACCCGTCCGAACAACGTTTCAGCTAGGAAAAATCTTGTTTTTGAAAAAACAATTTTAGGAAAGTCGAAACAAAAAACGGCTTTATCGTCAATAAAATAATAATTCCTAAAACAAATGAAAAAAATCTGCGCTTATAACGAAACGCTCCGGTCGAGTCGTCCGGTACTCGAACATCGACGGGACGACGACGAAATATGAAATTATTTATTATCGGAAACTATTCTTGTCCTAAAATCGCCCAAAAATTGTTTTTCTAATTTTTTTCCTTTAAGAGTCAGATACTCTTCCAAGAGTTTATAATCTAATTGTATTACATCAGGAAACCCGCATGCTTCTATGTACTTTATGGCTCCACTTTTTACAGATTCTTTGTCCCCTTGGATTTGTAAGGAATATCCTAAAACCTCTTCCGGAACACCCCGGTAAATTGAAGACTTATTGCTTCCGAAACTATGCCCCCATGCTAAACCCTCTAACAATTTTAGCCCTTCATTAAATTTCAGAAGAAACTTAGAAACCTCCTCGAGATTTAAACATTTATCTACAAAATTATCTCTATCAAAAAGAGGGTAATAAATTAATCTTATCTTTTCCATTTTATTATTTTGCCTCCCGAATTTATAAGTTTTTATATTCTCAAAACCACAATAAACAAGCCATGTATTTGCAAAAACATTCTTGAAGAAAAACCTCACCGAACAATTTATAAACCAATTTCTTCTAAAAATTATATTCCAGGGTAAGTAAAATGACAATCCGCTATTTAGAAATAAAACAAAAAAATGCCAACAAGGAAATCACCAAGGAAAGGAAGTCTGCAGTTTTGGCCGAGAAAACGAGCCGAAAAGTTTTTGCCGAGTGTTAACTGGGACGCGGTTAGTTCTAAAAATGTTAATAATAAAAAAATTCTAAAAGGGTTCATATGTTACAAAGCCGGAATGGTTTCAGCCGCAGTTAAAGATTCGACGCCAAATTCTATGACTAAAGATAAAAAAATAATTATTCCTGCGACAATTCTTGAGTGCCCTCCGATTAAAATTCTTTCAGCAAGATTTTACAAAAACGGAAAAGCCGCAACGGAAGTTCTCGGCGAATCTCTTGAAAAAGAATTAAAAAAGAAAATAAAAATTCCAAAGAAATCCAAAAAATTCGACGACGTTAAAAAAGAAAATTTCGACGACTTACGAGTTTTAGTGTATTCTGTTGTTAAAAAATCTAAAATAAAAAAGACGCCGGACATCGCTGAAATCGGCCTTTCTGGAAGTTATGAAGAAAAAATTAATTTTGTAAAGGAAAACCTTGGAAAGGAAATTTCTGCTTTGACTTTTTTTGAAAAGGGCGAC
>DAIENA010000049.1 GCA_027341315.1 archaeon
TTCCATGTTTATCACCTCAAGATAAACATGTTCTCGGGGTAAATTAACTTTTACCCTGAGACTTTTTCAACAGTGCCTAAATCCATGGCTTTGTAGAAAGTAAATTCCCGAGGGCTGGAATTTATCAACCTGTCCGTGTTGTAGGCGACCGTTCTAAATAATAATTCATTTTTCTGTGTTTTGAATTTCTTAGAGTAGATCATCTGACCGAACTTTCTTTTTATTGCTAAAAAATTTCTTCAATAATTATTTCAAATTCATGAAAAATTTTTCATGCGACAAATTCGTATTTCTTTTCTGATTTAACTCCGTCAATATCAGAATACCTGATAACTTTTCCGGCGCGTTTTGCCATTTCACGAATTTTAGCAAAATCCTTTTCGTCAGTCTCGGGTAAAATTATTTTTTCGATTATAAATTCATGTTTCACGTCGGCTCTTTTAAAATCATCTTTTTCAAAAATGAATTCTTTTCCGACTGACGGGTCGTTTGTCGTAAGCTTGCAAAAATCGGCTTTAGGTTCTTCGTCGCCTTTTCCGGGTTTTCCGGATTTTGGCGCCTTCGGTTTTATTTTAAGGGTATTTTCAGAGTCGACGCTAAAACTTAATCCAAAAAAAATTTTCGGAAATTCGTCGATTAAAGAAACGATTTCGTCGCCCGACATTTCGTTTTCAATCATGTATCTTTTTACACCTTGAAATTGTTTTACCTCATTAAATTCTAATTTTCCCTTAAGGTCCGAGGTTGAAACGACCGCTCCGGTGACGTTTGTTTTTTTGTTCCCAAGTTTTTTTGCCATTTCCCGGACGAGTTCGTTTGCGAATTCAGAACCTGTATTGACGGTGTATTTGTCTTTAGTTTTTTTAACGCTTAACAGCGCCCGATTTTTGAAAATTCCCTTGCTGAACTTTTGAAATTGAAGGTGTACAGAATTATCCACTTTGTTGTCAGCTATTTTTTTTATGAAATTCATGAAGAAAAAAAATCAAATCGGGTTATAAAGGTTTTGTTAAGAAAATTTTTAAACTTCCATTTCCTCTTTTTTGCATGAAAGAAGCAGACCGTAAAAACCAGCTCGTGGAATATTTTAAAAAAAATCTCGCTAAAAATTATCCGGAGGATTCTTTGAAGTTTGCCCTTATGAGTCAGGGATATTCCAGGTCTTCAATTGATCAGGCGCTCGAAACCGCGCATAAAGAAATCGCGAAGACGGCGCCGATGCTAAAAGAAAAGCCGGTCATAAAATATGAACTTTATAACGAGAATAACGAACCTATTAACGTCGAACCGTTTACATTCTGGGAAAAGGTAAAATTTTTCTTTAGGGGAAAAAAGCTTTAAATGGGAATCCCAACTTTTTTATCTGATGTGAGAAGTACAAACTATTCACTTGCGGTAATTTGTCTTATTATCCTTGGTATTTATTTTTTATTTCAAAGTAATATTTTATGGGGCATTTTTTTGATAGTTTTGGGATTCCTTGGATTATTTAGTGTAAAATTTTTCTTTAAGATAAACAGAAGGTATTCAGAATATGTTGAAAAAACTTATAAGAAAAACGAAAATTTTAAAATAATTTTGGGTTGTGTGATAGGAGCTGTAGCAGGGATTATTTATACTTCTATTAACGGAATAAGCACCGAAAATTATACTGGTGGATTTTATTTTATATTAATTCCTCTCGTAGTTGGAGGATTAATCGGTCTACTTATTCAAAAATACTTTAACAAAAATTAAAACCAAAATCTTTAAAACTCTTCTTTGTGATGAATTTATTATAAGCCTCTGTCGCATAAGCAGGAAAACTCCTTCGCAAATGCTCAAGGCAAAAGCCTCTGTCGCATAGTCCCTTCGGTCTCGCTAACGCGAATGCGATAGAGAAAAAGAATCGAAGGAAAAAAGCCTC
>DAIENA010000004.1 GCA_027341315.1 archaeon
TGTCGCTAAAGGCATCGGCAGAGACGTCATGATTTTCTTCTATAAGTTTGTCAGCCCGAAAAACCGCAAAACATTTTGAACATTTAATAGTTCTGTCTCTGAAAGTTTCTAAATGCCCCGACGCCTTCCATACTTCATTAGGTAAAATTGTTGGCCCTTCTATTTCTCTAAACCCGTTTTGGTTGAAAGTTTTACGAACCGAATTTTCAACTTTATTTTTTAATAACTTTCCTAACGGACCGTAGGTATAAAATCCGGCAAGTCCGCCGTAAATCTCGGGCGACGGCCCCCAAATCAAACCCGCTTCCTGGACAAACGACGTAAAATCTTTCAAATCCTTATCACTTTTTTTATCCATGAATAAAATTAGAGAAAGGATTATTTAAGGTTTTTGTGATAATTTATTTCAAAGGATTATTCATAACTTCCAACCAATATTCCATTTCCAATTCGTTTGTGCAAGATTTACAATAAGGTGGTCTCGACGCATCTGGGTCATTTAAACCATAAAAAACTTCAGCGGGATTTTTCTCTCTTTTTTCATAACACCGAACACAAAAATAATCCTCTGCATAAATTTTCTTGTCTTCTCTTGGAATTCCTTTCCCGTCCCAAACAAGAAGTTTTTTCTCAATTGTCATTTCTATTTCCTCTTCTCAATTTCCTTCTTAACTTTTGAGATAAACTTTCCTAATTTCAAACCGTGTTCGAGTGAGCCGTCGCGCGAACGAAGACTTATCGTTCCGGACTCTTCTTCTTTGTCTCCGACGGTAATCATGTAAAAAACTCTTTCAAGCTGGGCGTTTCTGACTTTTTTTCCAAGACTTTCATTAGAGGAATCAACTTCAACTCTAATTCCTGATTCCAAAAGTTTTTTCTTAATTTTATCCGCAAAAGAATTATTTTTTTCACTCATTGGTAAAATTCTCATCTGAATTGGACTAAGCCAAAGCGGAAGATTCCCTTGAGTTTTTTCCAGAATGTAAGACATCACTCTTTCGGTCGCGCCGGTCGACGAACGGTGAATTACCATCGGACTTTTCTCTTTTCCGTCTTTGTCTAAATAAGTCATTCCAAATTTTCCCGGAAGAGCAAAATCAATTTGGACAGTTATAAGCGTGTCCTCTTTTCCGTAAACGTCCTTGTATTGCAAATCGAGTTTCGGCCCGTAAAAAGCAGCTTCGCCCTCTTTCTCGACGTAGTTTATCTTGAGTTTATCAAGAATTTTTTTCATTGAGTTTTGCGTTTCCTCCCACGCGGCGGGATTGTTGACATATTTATTTCCCTCGTTTTTCGGATCCCACTTTGAAAATTGATACCAAACTTCAATCTTGAAAACTTTCATAACATAATTTATCAAATCCATCACGCCCTTAAATTCCGATTCGACTTGTTCAGGCGTGCAGATTATATGCGCGTCAGCGAGATTAAATTGTCTGACTCTTGTTAACCCTCTCAACTCACCCGACTGCTCGTTTCGAAAAAGCGTCGAAATTTCCGCGTATTTTTTAGGAAGGTCTTTGTAACTTCTCGGCTTTCTTTTATACAAAACAAACTGGAACGGACAAGTCATCGGGCGAAGAGCAAAGTCTTCCTTTCCGGATTTTAAAATAAACATCCCGTCTTTGTAATGTTGCCAATGCCCCGAAATTTTGTATAAATCGCTTTTTGCCATGACCGGAGTCGAAGTGTGTTCATAACCTCTCTTAAGTTCTTCGTCGACGATAAATCGTTCAATTTCTCTTTTTATTGCAGCCCCTTTCGGAGTTAGAAGAGGCAACCCTTGACCGACAACTTCATTAACAAGATATAAATCAAATTCTTTTCCAAGTTCAACATTACTCTTCAAACCGTCCTTTCCCCGAATCGCCTGAACTTTATTTTTACCCATCGCTCTCCAAAGTCTTTTCCTTTCCTCTTCGCTTAAGTCATTTTCTTTCTCTTCATTTCCTTCAAAAAAAATCTCTCTTGATAATTCGCTCAAAGGATGACCTTTAACTTTAAGTTCAAAAGTTTTGTAATACCCAAACGGCGCGCGCGAGACAGAATATTTTTCTTCATTAAGTTTTTTTTCTGCTTCTTTAAGAATTTCAAGCGCGACTTTAGGAGAACCTAAATCATTCGAGAGGTGGGCATAAGGATAAAGAACAATTTTTTTTGTACCGACGCTTTTTGCAATTTCTTTTATATTTTTAACGTAATCGTCCGAAATTCCGGAACTGTCTTTACCCTCAACGGCGGTCAAAACGACGAGCGCGTCGTCGACTTTCTTTTTCGCAGTCTCTTCCGGAGGCAGATCCTCCATATCCCTCAGAGCTTTTTTCAGACCCTGCCATTCGATATAATCCACATGCAAAGTTAAAATCTTCATAACAGATTAAGAAATCTATCTTTTATAAAATTATAGAAAAGAGTTTGTGAAAAAAAAACTTTCCATAAAATATTAATTTAATCCCTTTATAGGGACTACACCTAGAAAGATTTATAAATTTTAATGACTATATTAATACGTGAAAATTAGAAGCAAACTTGAAACATCTAAAGATAATTTTTTATTTTTTTGATGTGGATCAAAATATCCAAAAGTTTTTAAACTTGTGTCAAGTTCAAACCTAATTTTAAATTTCAAAAAAAACAAAAATGAAAAACCTCGTGAAAAAAATATTAGCGCCGGCAGTTCTTGCTTCAGCAGTCGCTTTGTCGTCATTTTCGTTTATGCCGTCGTCACCCTCGACAAATTCAACAGAACCAACGACAAAAAATTTTACATTCCCGACAGAAAAAAGAGAATATACTCCATTGCCAAAATTTCGTCATTATAAAAATATAGGTGGAGGAAATTGTTCAAGATATGTAATGGTTGCCGGTGAAAAATTATTTGGAAAAGAATACACCCCTTATACTTCAGCATGGCAAAGACGTGACAGAGACAAACTCATCGAGGCATTAAGCGTTAACAAAAGATATTTTAATCTCGATGGAATAAAATTTCACAAAATTTACAAGAACCTTGACTCGACCGATTTTATAGAAGCTTATCACGAATTAGATTCCTTGGAAAACGACGGAGTGCTAAAATCCGGTGATGCAGTGGGTCTTTATTGGAGAAAACCAAGGAGAAACGAAAGGGACGACGAGGGAAAACCTGCAAAATATACACATATTGCACTTTATGTCGGACGGGACGAAAATGGAAAACTGGTATTTGACCAAAACTGGGGAAAAAAACAGGAAAGAATCAGCGCCGGAAAATTAAAATCCTACAGACTTTTCCCGATGGAAATTATCGGCGAGAATAAACCGGTTTACGCGCAAAATGACGGCCCGAATAAGAGATCAATTTATTTTAACCAACAAAAATTTTACAATTCACAACAACAGGATTTTCAGAAGAAACAACTAAAGAATCGACTTTGATTTCAAAAATTTTTTTATTACCCTTAAAAAAACCACAAATTTTCAAAATAAACTCTTCAAGATGTTTTCTTTCAGAAGAGGAAAGCATTTTTGAAATTTTTGCTTCCTTAAATAAAAATTTAATTTTCTTTTTATCGACGGGAAAAGACTTTGAAATAATTACTTTTTGATTTTGGTCGTTAACTCCGACAACTCCAAAAGAAAGGAATTTTTTTCCTTCCAAATCTTTTTTAACTGTTAAGAAAAATTCTTTTCCAAAAACTCTCTTCTTAACAAAAACTCCATCAGAACCTTTTATTTTAATTAAATCCTTAAAACCCCGAAGAGAATTTGAAAAAGTGTTTAAATCAAAAATTAGTTTGGAAACGTCCTTGCCGGATATTACATTTTTCCCGGAAACTTTCAAAACATATGGAAAACCAACTTTCAAAAGAGCCTTCCTTAATCCGAATTTGGTTCTTAAAAAACTCCTCTTAACAACGTAGAATCCTTCTTTCTCTAAAAAATCCAAAGATTTTCTTTCACTCCACTCTTTCATTAAAACTAACAAATAATTGTTTTATTTATATCTTTCGAAGTATATTTTGCAGGATATACTTTAACCAAATTGCCAACTCGAAATGCTCTGCGAAACCTTTAAAAATAAATTTTTCATGAGAAGTCCATGAAAAGAAGTTCAAGACGTTGGAAAAAGAAAAATCAGATGAGATGGAAGTGGCAAAGAAAGAGACTCAGAAAAGAAAAACGTAAACGTAAAATAAGAAGAGAAAGATCAAGATAAAATAATTTCTAGATTCTTAAAAACAAACTTTTTTAAAATATCTTTTTTTAATACATAAAATGAGAAAGGAAGAAGGGGAAATTTGGTGCTCTATAAAACTTGGGGGCGCACTCGTAGGAATTGTTAATGATACGGTGGAAAATTTCAAGACCTCGAATATAAAAGTTTATTATGGACAGGCAGAAATAACTCCGATTATGGACTTCAAAGAATATTTTTCTGAACTAAAAAATTTGGAATATGGGCTTATAGAAAAAAACGGTTCAGTTAAAGGGTTATTTGGACAAAATTCTCAGGCAGGAAAATACAAGGCAAACATTCATCCAACAAAAAAACTTGAAGTTTATAAATTGGGAGATGAAAATTTTATTCCTTCATTATAAAATATATATTCAAAAGTATATATTATAAAATATATGTTAAAGAACAAATATTTAAAATCCTGTTAAATTCTCCCTCACGAATAACAAAGCAATCTTTATAAGAAATAATTAACTGACAATAAAATGGCGAGTGAAATATGGACAGAAAAATACCGTCCGAAAAATTTTGAAGAGGTTGTCGGCCAGGAAGGAATTATAAAAAGGATAAAATCCCTGACAAATTCCCTTAATATTCCGCATTTGTTGTTCGCGGGTCCGGCGGGAACTGGAAAGTCGACGCTGGCGTTAATTGTCGTAAAAGAACTCTTCGGCGAAAACTGGAAAGAAAATTATTTGGAACTTAACGCCTCAGACGAAAGAGGAATAAACATTGTCCGTGAAAAAGTCAAAGATTTTGCAAGAACAAAATCTCTAGGAAAAGTTCCATTCAAAGTTATTTTTCTCGACGAAGCCGACGCCCTGACTCCTGAAGCCCAGCAGGCATTAAGAAGAACGATGGAAAATTACGCAACGACGTGCAGATTCGTGATGTCCTGCAATTACTCTTCAAAAATTATAGACCCGATACAATCCCGTTGTGCGATTTTTAGATTCAGACTTTTAGAAAAAAAAGATGTAAAAAAAGTTATAGAAAGAATATCTGAAAAAGAAAAACTCGAAATCGACGACGACGCAATCGAATCAGTGTACGAAGGAAGTGAAGGCGATTGCAGGCGCTCTGTAAATTTATTGCAGTCTCTTGCTGCGATTTCGCCGAAAATAAATCAGGAGCTTGTAAAAACAATTATATCAGATTTCAAACCAAAAGAGGTGAGAGTTGTCCTCGACTACGCTCTTTCAGGTGACTTCGAAAATGCAAAAGGAAAACTTCTTGACCTCATGTTAAAAGAGTCTCTTTCCGGCCAGGACATTGTAAAATCAATCCAGAAAGAAATATGGAATCTTACAATTGAACCGGAATTAAAAGTGAAATTGACGGAAAAAACAGGCGAAGTCGAGTTCCGTATCGTCGAGGGTTCCGACCCTTTCGTCCAGCTTCAGGCATTAGTCGCTAGTTTTGTTCTGGCTGGCTTGGGAAAATGAAAATAACCATTTGTGGAAGTTTAAAATTTTTTGAAGAAATGAAAGAGATAGAAAAAACCCTCTTAAACAAAGGGCACAAAATTTTTTTACCTCAAAAGTTTCCTAATACAAACTACAACAACAAAAGCACTTCAAAGGGGGCAAAAAATATAATTAAATATAATGCAATAAAGAAACATTACAAAAATATACTTAACTCTGACGCAATTCTAGTTACAAATTACAAAAAAAATAAAATAGAAAATTACATCGGAGGGAATACTTCTCTTGAAATGGGTCTTGCATATGTTAATGATAAAAAAATATTTGTCTTTAATCCTCTTCCAGAAAAGATAAATTACCTTGAGGAAATGATGGGTATGAAACCAATAATTATAGACAGAGATTTGACAAAAATAAAATGAAAAACTGGAGCGAATTGTATCGACCGGAGAAAATTGAAGACATCGTCGAGCAGGACGAAGCCGTCGAAAAATTGAAGGATTATATTGACAAATTTCCGTCGAAAAAAAAGGCAATAATCTTAAACGGACCGCCCGGCGTCGGAAAAACGACTCTCGTCCATGCGGTTGCAAATGAAATGGACTCCGAAATTTTTGAACTCAACGCATCTGACCTAAGAAACAAATCTTCAATGAATGAAAAATTAAAGCCGGTTCTGGAGCAAAAACCGCTCTTTGAAAAAAACAAAATAATTCTTATTGACGAAGTCGACGGAATTTCCGGAACAGACCGCGGGGGAGTCGGCGAATTAATCAGTTTAATCGACGAATCCAAATATCCGATTGTATGCACCGCAAACGACTCGTGGAGTCAAAAACTTTCCCCGTTAAGAAAAAAATGTGAAATCGTTGAACTAAAAGAAATCTCACCTTCGGGAATAAAAAAAATTTTAATAAAAATACTGGAAAAAGAAAAAATAAAACTGAATCCCTCTTCGATAAACAAAATTTCAATAAAAGCAAACGGGGACTTAAGAAGCGCGATAAACGATTTGGAAGCGGCTTCAAAACTCGGAGAAGACGTAGTTTTTGAAGTTGATGAACGAAACAAAAAAACAGATATTTTCAAAACGTTACGTCATATTTTCCAGGATAAAGTCGACGCTGAAATGCTCTCCTCATTTGACAAAGTAGACATGCCTCTCGACGAGATAACACTCTGGATTGAAGAAAATATTCCAAAAGTTTATTCCGGAAAAGAACTTGTAAATGCCTGCAAGAGACTTTGCGACGCCGACCTGTTCAAGGGAAGAATTTACAAACAGCAATACTGGAGATTTTTGGTTTATGAAAACATTTTTTCAAGTTACGGAATTTCTGAAGCTAAGGGCGAAAAAGAAAAAAAAGGTTTTTACAAGTATACAAAGCCCGGACGAATTTTGAAAATTTGGTTAAGCAATCAAAAGTACGCAAAAAAGAAATCAATTGCAATAAAATACTCCCAAAAAACCCACGTGGGATATAAAAGAATTATGAGGGAATGGAATGAAATAAGAAACATATTAAAAAACCCGGCAATTCAAAAACAACTCAAACTCGACGCTGACGAAATTGGGTACGTTATGAAATATTAATCATTAAAAAATTTATAATAAGAGTAAGCAAGATAACAAGTTAGATAATGACCTAAATTTTTATTGATTTTAAAATTTACTTTATACCTTTTTTTAAGGGCACCAAGTAATTTATTCCCTTGAGAATAGTTTATCACTTGATCCGCCTCGGATAAAAAAACGAATATTTCCTTGCCACCAAGATTATTAATATTATTTGAAGGGCTTAACTTTTTCCAAAGATTGATTAGTTTACTCAGATTAATTCCTTCTTTTTCAAATTTATTTCTTAGATTTTTTGTAGCAATTCCTGTCCAAAGAGATTCTGCAAGATCATAACCAGGAACGACAAGAACAATTTTTTTAACTAATTTATTTTTATTAGCAACCATCAAAGCAAGAACTACTCCAAGACTCATCCCAACAACAACTATTTTTTTAAAGGGATATTTTAAAAAATATTTTTGTAGATCATGCCTTATAATACGACTAATTTTTAAAAAATCTTTTTCAGTCATTTTTGCATCCCAAGAGAGAATTCCCTCAGGAAATTCATAACTTAAATAAGAAAACCCCTTATCAATCACCCTATTTCGAAATAATTTTGAATCTGAAAAATTTGTTCTCCAACCTGGAATATTAACATATAAAACCTCGTTTTTTTTCTTATGATAAAATCTTTTTTTTAAATTTATATCCGTTAAAAAAGTTCTTCTGAGTTTATAATTTCTTAAAAAATATTTGTGAATAATCCTATCAAAAAGTCCAACAAAAAATCTCCTCATAAATCCAAGAAACGAAATAAATTTATAAATTTATTCTAAAAAAATTCGGCACTGTTGAAAAAGTCTCAGGGTAAAAGTTAATTTACCCCGAGAACATGTTTATCTTGAGGTGATAAACATGGAAAAAGAAACAAAACTGACTAAAAAAATTGAGCGGTTGCTCAAAAAATTAAAACAGAGGGAATTTTTGCATCATTTTGGTCCGAAAAAATACCAATTAAAACAGCATTTGCTTGCACTTTTAGTTATGCAGATTTGTAAACTTTCGCTTCGCCGCGTCGAGAATTTTTTAATTCTCGTCGGAATAAGAGTTCCGACTTATTCCGCTTTGTGCAAAAGCAGAAAGAGAATTCCAATTAAAATTTGGAATTATTTACTAAAAGAAACAGTAAAATTTGAAGTTAACAGCGTCGCTGTTGACTCAACCGGTTTTTCACGGACAAATCCGTCTTTTCATTTTTTGAAAAGAATTGATTCAAAAAATCCCGTGAAAAGATATGCGAAACTTTCAGCGTTTTTTGATTTACCGTCGAGAAAGTTCGTCGCGGTGAAAGTTAGAGTCAAACCGCGTCACGATATGAAAGACGTGAATTATTTATTAAATCAAAGTTTCCCGACGGGAAACTTGTTTGCCGATTCCGGATACGACGCGGAATCACTTTATGAAAAGTGTTATATGAAAAAAGTCCAGGCATTTATAAAACCAAAAAAGAATGTGAAAAATGGATTTTACCGACGGAAACAAATGAAAAATTATTCGGAGGAAATTTATCACAAAAGAAGTTTAATCGAATCAGGATTTTCCGCGCTCAAACGAAAGTACGGAGGGTCGGTTTCAGGAAAGTCGTGGCGAAGCGTGAATTCAGAAATTTATTTGAAGGTTATCGCTCACAACCTAAATCTCGCTTCCGCGAGATTTTCAACAGTGCCAAGTTTTTCGCAATGTTTATTAAATACATTCTCTTTTAGCTTTAATGAAGAGGTCAAACTTTTTTATCAGAAAAAAAGGAATCGTTTCGGAGTACCTTCCGTGGATTTTAATTTCAATTGCAATTTTAGTTGTTCTTATGATTACCGCGTTTATTCTGCAGGGGAAGGGAACTTCGATTTTAGATTCAATTAAAAATCTTTTTGGGAGAGGATAATGTCTGAATTAACAATTGATCAACTGATAAAATTAGTTTTGGGAGTTCTTGTCGTCGTTGCAGTTGTCGTCGGGCTTTACTTAATTTTTAAAGACAAGATAATAAATTTTTTTAGCGGGCTTTCGCCCGGTCCCGGTTTTTGGAGAGTACTGTTATGAATAAAAAAATTAAACAAAGTAAAAAGGGGTTTCTTCTTGCGAGCGAAGTTTTGAAAATTGTTCTTGCGGTGATTTCAATTTCTTTTCTAATTTATCTTTTGTTTTCTCTTTATTACTCAAATTCAAATGCAAAAAATAAAGAAGAGGCGCAGTCCACAATCAACCGAATTAATGATATAATTACAAGAATTAACAATAATGCAGTTAAGAGCGAGGGAGTAACGGACATAACCCCCGTTTCGTGGAGTTTTTTTAGTTATATTGGAAGCGAATCGAAACCGAATCTTTGTGCGGGGGAGACTTGTTTATGTATATGTGACACGCCAAATGTGATTTCGAAATTTTGGACATCGCAAACCGCGAAGTGTGACAGCGACGGAGTCTGTCTTGCCGTTTCCAATTTGCAAAAGTTTCAGAGTTTTGAAATTAAAGGTCCTTCCGACGGCGGAACAAGTATTAACATCACTAAAAACGGAGAATATATAGGAGTTGAAAAATTATGAACTTTGATGAATTAATAAAATATATAATATGGATTGTGATTTTTGTGATAGCTTTATTAGGATTGTATTCCTTGTTCAAAAGTTTAGGGGTGATTTGAAATGTTCAAAAAAGGCGAATTGACAACACAGCAAATAGTTTTATTGATAATTTTAATTGTAAGTTTTGCAGTAATTTTATTTTTCATATTCAAATTAAACTTGGGTGGTGAAACTGCCCAGGACGTCTGTCATAATTCTGTTGTCGCCCGAGGCACGTCAATTGTTCCGTCGGATGCGTTTCCATTAAAATGTCAAAGACAATATGTCTGTCTTTCTGCCGACGGGACCTGCGAGCAGATGACAAAACCGACGATAATTAAAGTTCAAAATAAAACGCAGGTTTATCAGGTGCTTGCTGAGGACTTGGCAAATTGCTGGTGGATGTTTGGCGAAGGGAAAGTGGATTATTCTCCTTCGACAATCACTCCGAAAAACGATTGCTCTGTCTGTTCTCAAATCGCATTTGATAATTCAGTTGATAAAATTTTCAACAGCCAAAGTTTTGATAAAAAAGATTTTTATAATTATCTTGCGACGGCAAAACGGTCTGACGGCACGACTTACCAGAATTATTTTCTTCTCAACGGAATTTTAGATTATCAAGGGGATTTTGGGAAAGTGGATTTAACCAAGCAATATTATTCTTTAATTGGAATTACTACAAGGACCAGTAAAGTCGGATGGATTGCAGGAGGTGCAGTTGCTCTTGGAGTAGCTTCGGGAGTCTTACTTGCAATTCCAACGGGAGGAGTTTCTCTTCTTGTTGTAGGTGTTTCTCTCGGGGGGGCTGTTGCAGGAGGAGTTGGGGGGGCAATTGCCTCGACATATTTTCTTGCTCCGACGGTAAAAGGCCCGAGCGGGAACGCATACATCCCGCCGTCGTTAATTCAGGTTAACTCGCCGGAGTTTAACGCTCTTAACTGCAGTATGATTGTTACGTCGAGTTAAATTTTGAAAGACAACTTTTATTAATTCCTTTTTCATTTTTATCATATGGTGAAAAGAAAATTCAAACGAGGGGAATTGCTTGTTGAAAATATAATTTTCCTTGTTCTTAATGTCGCATTTCTTGCGATTCTTGTTTTGTTTTTAATTAATCAGGGAAGCGGGGCGTCGGCGCTCGAAGACGCTTATTCTAAACAGGTCGCACTTACTCTTGATGCGGGAATGCCGGGAACAACAATACTTATAAATTTTCAAAGTGCTAAGGAAGTTTCTGATAAAAATAAAATTCCTTTTCAGGACGTACTTTTAATTAAAGACCATTATGTGACGGTAAAACTTAGCGACAAGTCTGGAAAAAGTTACCAATTTTTTAATGATATAAACGTGAGCACCCTTCGTCCGGAAAAAGACGCGAACGGAAATTTTGATGGTTATTATTTTATTGAATTAAGGAGGAAAGTATGAAAATAAACAAGAAAGGAGACAAGCTGCTTTCGATTTATTGGTTTGCAATCTTGGTAATTGTCGCGACGGGAGTTGTGATTATGGTGAATGTTTATTACGGAAGTCCGTACGATGTGCGGCAAGTCGAGTCGGGAATCCTTGCAAATCACGTCGCGAACTGCATTTATTTTGGAGGAGAAGTAAACCCATCTCTTATTTCATCAAACGGAATTTTCAAGGAAGATTTTAGAGACCACTTTATGAATTACTGCACCTTAAACTTCAGCGTCGAGGGAGAATTCACCCAGATTCCCTATTACTTGGAAATTAATTTTTTTAAGGGAATCGATTCGCCGACGAGCGTTTTTAATATCAGCGAAGGAAATCAGAATTTAAAGTCGGACTGCGGGGTTGATGTCCAGGATAAATCCAAACTTTCAAAATGTACAAGTAATTCATTTTTTATGAAATTAAATTCAAACGACGTTTATTTTGTTAAAATTTTAGCGGTCGTTTCAAAGGTAAATGAAAACACAAACTAAAAAAATTAATTCCAGAGGGCAGATAGGTGAAACTCTCACATGGATAGTTGCAACAATAATTATTGTCGTCATGCTCATCTTTTTTATTTTAGGTTCGTCTCTTCTTAGCGGAACAAAAAACGTGGGCGACACGTTCAGGCAAAGTTTGACGTCGGCGCAGGTCGTTCAGGGGACAGATTTATTTTTAAAAAAATCACTTTTTACATATACATCTATTGGTTCAGATACAAATAAAATTATTTTAGACAAGAAGCTTTCTAAAATGGCGGACGCCGGGCAGTTTAATCTGGATTACAATTCAACTAAAATAGAAATTCTAACAAGGTACGCAAAAAGATGAGAAAAAAAATAAGTTCAATTAATAAAAAAGGAGACCTCCCGGTCACTCTTTTAGTAATCGGGATTTTCGCGGTTTGTGCTTTTGCGCTTCTTACTTTTTTTATTTCGGATTTTAAAATAAGTAATTCATTCGCAGGACCAAACAAAATGACGAATATAAACGCCTATGCGGACGAATACATGTTTTACAAAAATGCCGGAATGTCCGACGACAAATTAAAATCCTTATTTAATATCACAACGGAATACGGGCGGGATTACTTTGAAGACAATGTAACTGACATAAAGGGGGGAATCTGGATTTTTGGCGGGAAGAAGGTTCTCGAATTTTCCGTAAAATCCCAAGTTCCGTCTTACTCGTTTGTTCCTTCCGGGTCATAGGAAGTTTTATAAATATTTTTCACTCTTCTAAATAAAGAAGATGGTGAAGCAAAGCAAAAAAGGTCAGGGTCTTAGCACAAGTACAATAATTCTTTTAATTTTAGGATTAGTTATTTTAGTTGTCCTCATATGGGGTTTTGTTACAGGATGGAACGTTTTCAAACCGTTGGTGAGCCCGACTAATGTTGACAATGTAATTCAGGATTGTACTTCTGCATGTTCAGTAAACAGCAAATTTAGTTATTGTTCTGCTGAAAGAACATTAAACGTTAACGAGGACAGTCTTAACATTAAATCAACCTGTGCAGTTTTTTCTCACGCAAGTGCCTTTGGCAAATATTCTATTCCGGATTGTCCGACGATAAGTTGTGATTTGAAGTGCAGCGATATAAAAGTTAACGGTAAAACCGGAAGCAGTTCGGTTAAAGCAGGTTACGACGTAAGTTCTATTGCGACGGACACAACCTCTGCAGGTCAGACTTGTTTTGTTTCTAAATAAATTTATTTTTAGAGTTTTTTAAAGAGGAATTGAAATTGTTTTAATTTTTATCTAGAAAATATTTTAAACTTTCTTTTATTGATTTTATCATGGACAGAGGCGAAAGGCGAAATAAAGGTAAAGAGAAAGGAAAAGAGAAAAAAAAGCATCCGTACAAAGTCGGAGGGCGGTTCAGAACCGGAAACGTTTCGATTAGCAAACCTTCAAAATCCGAAATAAAAAATAATTAAAAAACAGTTTTTATAAAGTATATTTACGGTTTTAATTTATGGGGGGCGTCGAACTTTTATTTGGAATTGGTTTTGTGTGGATTTTGTTTGCAGTAATTTCAGACATCAAAACAAGAGACATTCCGAATTGGCTCAATTTTAGCCTTCTTGTTTTCTCTCTTGTTTTTAGATTTTTTTATTCTTTTTTTTCCGGCCCCGGAGAAAATTTTTTAATCCCTCTTATTTTTGGGTCGTTAACAATTTTTTTAGTCTTGAATTTTTTTAGCACTTACTTTAAGAGTAAGGCTCATGAAATTACCACTTTTTTGGTTTATTCTCTAACTTTTGTTTTAATTGGATACCTTTTAATGTTTTACGCGGGGGCAAATCAGGACTTTGCATTTTTCTATCAGGGGGTTTTAGGTGTCGGCATTTTATTTGTCGTCGGAAATCTATTTTATTACGGGAAAGTTTTTGCAGGTGGAGACGCAAAGTTAATGGTTTCTCTTGGCGGAATTTTACCTGTTTTTTTGATGTTTAATCAAAACCTTGGAAGTTTTATCTTATTTCTCTTATTATTTTTAGTTATTGGGTCTCTTTACGGAATTTTAATGAGTATTATTGTTGGCATACGTGAAGGAAAACATTTCAGAAAAGGATTTAAAATTTTATTCTCAAGAGAAAAGAAAATGATTCTAATTTATAACATTTTTGCAATTTTGTTTTTAGGAGGGAGTTTTTTAATTTACCAATTTGTTTACTTCGCGGTTTTTCTTTTTGTTTTTCCGTATTTCTATCTTTTCATAAAATCTGTCGATCTGTTTTGCATGATTAAAAAAATTTCCGTTTCAAAATTAACCGTCGGTGACTGGCTTTACCGTGATGTTAAAATCGGGAAGAAATTAATCCGGGCGAATTGGGAGGGGGTTAGTGAGGAAGATATAAAAATTCTAAGAAAAAAGAAGAACGTCTTAGTTAAATATGGAATTCAGTTTTCCCCAGTTTTTTTAATTAGTTTTATTGTTTTTGGAATTTTGTACAAAACGGAATTAATTTTTTATTTTTTGAAACTTATTGGGTTCTAAGGAATTCTTTTTGGCAACCAGTTATTTTTTTCATCAATCTCCTCGATTTTCTTTTCCTCACCTTCCGGAATTTTCTTTTCCTCTTTTTTTTCTGAAACTTTTGCCTTGTCCAATTTTTCTTTTACTTCTTTAAGCTCTTCAGGTGTTGCTTTTTTTCGTTCGGAGTTTATCGTCTCGTCCTGATAAATCGGAAGAACATTTATTATTTCATGTCCCATAATATTCGAAGAAATAAATTCAATTTTTCTCGGGTTGAGTGCTTTTTGGATTTTTTCCTCGACGATTAACGCAAGTTTTCCCGCTTCTTCGGGCAATTTTTCTTTGGAAGAAATGTGCTCTTTTGGAATTATTAAAGTGTGGCCCCGTGATGCGGGATTTATATCAAGAATAGCAATTGCTTTTTCGTTCTTTTCGATTATTGTAGAAGGAATTTCTCCGAAGACAATTGAACAAAAGATGCATTTTGAATTTTCAGTTTTTTTCCCGTCCAGGAGCCCCTGTTCTTTTAAAAAACCGGTAAATTCATCGTCGTTCATCTCACTTATCGCCGAAATTAAACTCTGTGCTTTTTCTTCTTCGTAATTTGACCTAATGTGTTCAATTAATTTTTCTTTTATGTTTTCTAAATCTTTTTTTGTTTGTTCCATGGAGAAAAAAAGAAAGGAGATTATTTAAGTATTTAGGAATTTATATAGAATTTTTTTGGTGTTCTTTTTAAAACTCCAACGCTGTTTATCCTTACTCCTTCATTTCCCAAGCTTTCATGAGCCATAGAGATTGCGTCTTTTTTACTAATAATATGAGGGGAATCATGAAGAGAATCTAAAAGATAAAGATTGTTTTGGTCTCTTTGAATAAGACCCCGATAATGGTTTCTTGAAGTAGTGTAAATTAAGTCAAAATTATTTTTTTCTATTATTTCTGCTATTTCTTTTTTATCATAAATTGGGTTGGTGAAAATATTGGAAGAATACCCCTTTTCTTTATAATATTTTTCCAAATCAAATGAATTAAGCATTTCCTCCCTATTTTTTGGGATCAGATCATTTTGGACCCTTATCAAATTTATTTTTTTATAAATTGATTCCGGGTCTCCCTCAAAATTCGGGAGATTTAAATAATTATTTGAATTATGGATTAAACAATATCCGCAAGAGTTAGCATCTCTCTGTTTTGCCCAACTAATAAGTTTATTCTCAAAGTTTATATTTTTTAACTCATGTCTTATCTTAAAATTTCTTGCCATGTGTTTTCTAATAAAAACATCTTAATAAAATTAACTTCAAGCAATCTTTCTCATATCTATTAGTTGTGCGGACGCGACTCCCGGAATTTTTTCAAATTTGTCAACCAGTTTTTCTGTGTTTTTGTCGTCGGGGTAAAAGAAAAAGACAATCAGTGCTTTTAATCCGAAAGCAATTGGTTCAATAGAATACTCTTTATTATTTCCTCCGAATTCTTCAATTATTTTTCTTGCTTTTTTTTCTATCTCCTGAAGATTTGTTTCGGGAGACTCCGGCATTAACTTAAATTTTGCCCCGTTTATTCCTGCCATATAGTTTTTTAGAAAAAACGGTTTATAAATTTTTGTTTATTTTTTGTTTCATAATTATTTTTAAAAATTTAATTTTAAATTTGAATCTGAAAAAAAATTCAATCTCTCTTTTGTAGTTACATAATACTTAAAAAGACTTGTGAATATTTTTCTAGATGGATGGCAGTTACGAAAAAATTTTATCAAGATTATCTAAACTTTCTGGGATAGAAGAGGATGAAATAAACCGAAGAGTTGAAGCGAAAAGGTCCAAACTTTCCGGTTTGATTAGCCGCGAGGGTGCGCTTCAGGTTATCGCCGCCGAACTCGGAATTTCTTTTGATAATGAAAAATTGAAAATTGACGAGCTTCTTCCCGGAATGAGAAAGGTTCACTTCACCGGAAAAGTAATTACTCTTTATCCAATAAGAACATTCACAACGAAATCCGGGGAAGAGGGAAAAGTTGCGAACATGATTGTTGCAGATGAAACCTCAAACATCAAACTTGTTTTATGGGATACAAACCACATAAAAATGATTGAAGACGGCGACATAAGTGAGGGAACGTCAATTGAAGTTTCTTCCGGAAATATGAGACAGGGAGAAGTTCATATGGGAAGCTTTGCAGAATTAAAACTCAGCAAGGAAAAGTTTCCTGATGTTAAAACGGAAAAGCCGATAAAAACAAAAAACATAAAAGAATTTAACGTCGGAGACAAGGTGAACACGCGGGCGTTTGTAGTTCAGGCTTTTTCACCGAGATTTTTTAACGCAAATATTGAAACCGGAAAAAAAGCAACGGACGGGGAACTTTCTTTGGGAATTCCTACAGAAAAACGTGCGATTTTGAATGTGGTAATTGACGACGGGACCGAAAACACGCGGGCGGTTTTATTTCATGAGATGGTTCAGAAATTGGGTTTGACTGAATACGACGACGAAGAAAAAATAAATTCGCAAAAAGAAAATCTATTGGGAAAAGAATTTATTTTTGGTGGAAACGTCAGAATGAATTCTTATTTTAACAATCCGGAATTAATTGTTGATTCTGTTCAGGAAGTGAATGTTGACAGGTTAATTGATGAATTAGAAAATTAATTAATTCACTTTGATTTTTCTCTTTTATGTTATTTAAAACGCACCTTGTTGTTGCCGTCTTTATCGGAATCGTTCTTTTGAATTTTGTCCCAAATCCGACGGTGTTTTTTGTTTCAGTTGTCGTTGCGAATTTTATTCCGGATTTAGATTCATTTAATTCTAAATTAGGAAAGAAATTTTTTTCCAGAGTTTTAACTGCATTTACTAAACACAGAGGGATAATGCACAGTTTTTTATTTGCAACTTTTATTTATGTTATTTTATATTTATATCTTCGAACGATTTCTTTTGGTTTTTTAATCGGGTACGGAGTTCATCTGATTTGCGATTCAGTTACAAAACAAGGAGTTCGGATTTTTTATCCATTCAAATTTAGAGTCCACGGATTTTTAAAAACCGGTGGAATTTTTGAAAGTTTTTTGTTTTTGATTTTTTCTTTGGCAGATGTGGTTTTAATTTTTAAAATCTTATTTCAAAGTATATTCTAAATCATTATAAAATTTATAAAGGAGAGGGAATTTTATTTTTTATGACAAAGAAAGATGTGGAAGAAATTAAAGACGCGGTTCTTGATGAAGACGGAAAAAAGTCGTCGAAGAAAAAAGAGGAAAAAACTCCTGAGTTAACAGATTTACCTGGAATTGGCCCTGCTGCCCTTGCAAAACTCGAGGGCGCCGGAGTTTTTGACATGATGGGTCTTGCAGTTATGAGTCCTGCAACTTTGTCTGATGCTGCCGGAGTTTCAAGTGCTGTTGCAAGAAAAGCAATTCAGGCGGCAAGAAATATGCTTCAACTGGGTTTTAGCGACGGAATGGAATTTGCAAAAAGAAGATTAAACGTTCTTCACATTACTACAGGCAGTAAAAATTTTGACGAACTTCTGGGTGGAAAGGGGATTGAATCAAGGGCGATAACGGAAGCTTTTGGCGCTTACGGCTCGGGAAAAACTCAACTTGGTTTATGTCTTGCAGTGAACGTTCAACTTCCTCCCGAACAGGGCGGAGCAGGGGGTAAAGCTGTTTTTATAGACACTGAAGGGACATTTAGGCCTGAAAGAATAAAACAAATCGCGGAAGGAATTGGCGCCAATCCTGAGATGGTTTTAAAAAATATTTTAGTTGCACGAGCATTCAATTCAGATCATCAAATACTTCTTTTAGAAAAAGTTGCAGAAATGATTAAATCAGGAGAACCAATAAAATTAATGATTGTTGATTCATTGACAGCTCACTTTAGAGCAGAATTTGCAGGGAGGGGGCAACTTGCAGACAGGCAGCAAAAACTTAACAGATACATGCACGAACTTATGAAACTTGCGGAGTCAAACAATCTTGCAGTGTATGTAACAAATCAGGTGATGGCAAATCCCGCACAACTTTTCGGAGATCCGACGACGGCAATCGGAGGAAATATCGTCGGGCACGCTTCGACTTACCGGCTTTATTTGAGACGGGCAAAACAAGGTTCAAGAGTCGCAAAGTTAATTGACAGCCCGAGTCTTCCCGACGGAGAAGCAATCTATTTTGTCACGAATTACGGGATAAAAGATAAGGAATAAAATGGCGGAAGATAAATTTTATTTGATTTTTAATAAAGATTATGGTTTATACTTAGAAAAGGGAAGTGTCGCTTCATATATTTCGGATATTTCCAAGGCGATTCACACAGAAATCCCCAATAAATTTTTCAAGCCTTCTAATCATGAAATAATTCCTTCAGATAATCCCAAATTTAAGGAAATTCTTGAAAAAGAAAAGTCTTGTTATGATTCTATTTTTCAGAGGATTGAGTGTTTGCAAAATGAATTAGATAAAAAATTTTCTGGAATTGAAAAAATTATTTCTGTTTTATCAAAAATTAATTCTAAAAATATCCCCACGAGGAATTGAACCCCGATTTCTTCGACTTTGCATTAGCTATCTTAAGATAAGATAGGACCGTAGGAAACCGTAGGTGTCCTTGGTACCGCAACGAAGTGTTTTATCCGTTAAACTATGGAGACAGTACAAAATCAAAACACTTTAGTTAATTAAATTTTTTGGTAGGGGTTTATTTTAGACTATATTCAAAATTTTTGTCCTGATAATTTTTTATTTTTATGTTCCCGTTTTTTTCAAACTTTGTGTAATTAGGAATTAAAGGAATTTTTCCTCCTCCGCCCGGAGCGTCGATGACAAAATGCGGAACGGCCATTCCGCTCGTGTGCCCTCTTAATCCTTTTATTATTTTTATTCCATCTTTAACAGGTCCGATAAAGTGCGTCGTTCCTTTTACTAAATCCGGCTGATAAATGTAATAAGGCCGAACGCCGATTGACAAAAGTTTTTGGTTCAACTCTTTAAAAATTTCCGGAGAATTGTTTACGCCTTTAAGAATAACGCTTTGATTTCCAAGAGGAATACCCGAATCGATTAATTTTTCGCACGCCTTTTTAGATTCGGGAGTAATTTCCCGAGGATGTTCAAAATGGGTGTTTATGTAAAGCATGGGATTTTTGTTGTACTTTTTTAACATTTCGCAAAGTTTATCCGTCACTCTTTCAGGCATCGCGCACGGAACCCGGGTTCCGATTCTTATCATTTCCAAATGTTTTATCTTCCTTAAATCAACTAATATTCTTTCAAGAGTTTCGACGCTGAGTAAAAGCGGGTCGCCTCCCGAAAGGATGACGTCTCGTATTTCTTTATGGTTTTCAATATATTCAAGTGCTTTTTTTATTCCATCTCTTGTAGGATTTCTTTTAGCCTCCCCGACTTTTCTTTTTCTTGTGCAAAACCGGCAGTACATTCCGCATGAATTTGAAACGAGGAGAAGACATCGGTCGGGGTATCGGTGAGTCAAAAAAGGAATTTCATTTTCTTCATTTAACGGGTCTTCTTCTCCGGAAGAAATTTCTATTTCTTCAATTCTTGGAATGCATTGATTCCATATCGGGTCGCCTTTTTCCTGAATTAACGAAAGGTAATAAGGGTTAATTCTCATAGGATATTTTTTTGTCACTTCTTCAATTTCTTTGATTTCGTCGTCGGAGAGAAAAATATTTTTTATTTCTAATTCTCTCTTTAATGTTTTAATCTCAGTAATAAATGTCATATTTAGAAGTAGATTTTGTTTTTGCCTGTTACCATCTCTTTATTTGTTACCACTTTTTTATATGAATATTTCTTTTTAAACTTTTGTTATTCTTTTATTATTACTAAAGATTTTTTAAGATTTTAATAGAAATTTATTTAAATTAGTTTTCTTGATTTTTTTATGGCGGAATATAATTTTAATCAAAGAAAAAATGACGTTTTAAATAAACTTGACAAGTCCTACGCCGGAAAATGGGATGAAAAAATTTCAGACCTTTGCAAAAAAATAAATTCTAAAAAAAATTATTACACCACCTCATCGTGTTCAGGCCGCGCCTTAGTTATGATTGATCAATTAAAGAAAGGCGCCGGACTTTTCGTCTGGACGACCCACAAAAATTTTTCATTTGGAGAACTGAAAAACAGCGTCGAGAAATTTGAAGGCGGCGAACTTTTGAAGTTTAAGTGTGAGCCGCCGATTATTCATATTGTATGTAAAACGTTAAAAGATGCCGAGAAAATTCTCGAAATGGGATTTCTTTCGGGCTGGAAAAATTCAGGAATAAAAAGCGTCAAAAACAACATTGTAGTCGAACTTCACGGGACGGAAAAACTCGAATTTCCAATTTTTTCCGACGGTAAATTTTTAGTGGAAGACAAATTTCTAGAGCTTATAGTTGAAAAAAGCAACAAAAAATTAGAAAAGGGCTGGAAGATGATTGAAACCCTTACCAAGCCAATTTAACAACTTTTTTATAATAGGAATTCTTTTATTTTTAATGGATAAAGAGGATATCCCAAGGTTTATCACTTCGAATCTTAAAAGGGGGCTCTCCATCGAAGAAATAAAAGAGCAGCTTCTCGCCCGCAATTTTTCGGATTATGACATTAGTTCTGCTTTTTCAAAGTTGAATCTTAAAGGATTTTCAAAAAAAGAAGAAACTACCCCCCCAAAAAAAACAGAATCCATTGAAGGCTGGGATGAAAATTTAAGCTGAATAAATTTTTGAGTTTTTTTTCTTAAACTAAATATATTTAAAGTTAAATGAATTATTTTTTCGAGTAGGGAATCTTACGTAGTAAGATTTTAATAAAACAAAAAAAGGAGGAAAAAATTTATGGTACTTGATTTTGCAAAAGAAGCAATCCAAAATGCGGAAACACACAGCATTAACTTCGATGAACTTAAGGCGGGTAAAGCTGCAATAAAAGTTGTCGGCGTCGGTGGATGTGGGTCAAACATGGTGACATGGCTTTTTAACAAAGGAATTAACGGAGCTACAATTTATGCTGCTAACACAGATGCACTTCATCTTTCAGTTACCAAAGCCGACGAAAAAATTCTTTTAGGTAAGGAATTGACTCGTGGGTTAGGTGCTGGTGGAAAAGCAACCCGTGGAAGAGAAGCGGCTAAAGAGTCTTTAGTTGACCTTAAAAAATCTGTTTCAAGTTCAGATATGGTTTTTGTTCTCGCCGGAATGGGTGGAGGAACAGGAACTGGAGCTGCACCGGTTGTCGCACAATTAGCCAAAGAAACTGGAGCAGTTGTTATTGGTGTTGTTACAATGCCGTTTGAATCAGAAAAAGCAAGAATTGACAAAGCAGAATTTGGATTGCAGGAATTAAGAGAAGCAACAGACACTTGTATTGTTTTAGATAACAATAGACTTGTTGACATTGCCGGACAACTTCCATTGGAGCAGGCTTTCGCCGTTGCTAACGAATTAGTTAGTACAATGGTAAAAGGAATTGTTGAAACAATAACACTCCCATCTTTAATTAATCTTGATTACGCCGACGTTTCTGCCATTATGAAAAATGGTGGTGTTGCTGTAATTGGAATTGGAGAATCGGATGCTGCTGACCGTGTGCAGGAATCAGTTAAGCAAGCCCTTACTCATCCTCTACTTGATGTGGATTACAAAGGTGCAAGCGGAGCTTTAGTGCACATTACATGTGGTCCTGATTTGAAACTTGAAGAATTCGATGTTATTGGTAGAACTGTTTCAGAAAACTTAAGCCAAGACGCACAGGTTATTATCGGTGCAAGAATCGCCAAGGATTTTGTCGGAAAAGTACGTGTTATTACAATTATGACGGGAGTTAAATCTCCGTACGTACTCGGAAAAGATTTCGAAGAAACGACGATGGCATCAACCGGTTCAAAACATATGTCTGACTTAGGAATTGACATCTACGGATAAAAATTCTTGAAGAATTTATTTTTATTTTTTAATTTTTCCCTCGAGGGAAACTTCGGGGGAAATTTTATCTTTTATGTTTTTAACGGTGCCTAAACGGGTTTGGAAGTTTTTATGAAGACGAAAGCGACGGCGGGAATGACGACGCGACGTCAGCATGACGGGACGGTGAATTCGGGGCGACGTGAAACGGGCGGGACGTTTCGTCGACGGCCGGACGACGAAGATGGCGTATCGTGAGTTCATCTATGTCATTTTATAATAATTACAAATCGGAAGATTTAAATAGTTTTAATTCTGAAAAAAATAATGGAAAGAGAAAAAGTTTATTTATTAGGCTGGGAAGAAGTCAAAAGTGGAAAGGTTGTCCCCACTTATTGTGAAGAGTTAGAATTGGGAAATGTTTTCCCAAGAAAATACAATTTTCTTTTATATTCATTTGGAAATTTTAAAGAAGTTATTAGTTGTGTTGAAAACTTTGTAGCTTTTCAAGAGAAATTTGTGCAAAAATTAGAAAAAGAAATAGGGTTTTATCCTCACAGCATGAACACCGGAAAAGCTTTGTTAGATAATAATCAAGAAAAATTAATGAAAGAAAAAGCGGAGATAATTGATTATATCATAAAACTTAATGAGGCTCTAGAGGGGATTAAATCAAACAACTGAAATTATAATAAAAAATTAGAAGACAGTTTTAATAAATTTTAAGTGAAAATTAAAGATGGACAAGTATTTAGCCAAAATAAGATATTATGAACTTGTAAAGAGTTTAAAAAGAATAGAAAAAAGAGATTTAAGCGGAGCTTTATCCATTGAAGACATAACCAAAATAAAAAACAAGTTTGAAACAATACAAACTAATTTACATTTAAAGTATACTAATTACCTAAACCGCGAATATAAAAAAGAAGAAGCAATCACTGAAGGTAGATTTTTTAATGGTGGATGGGAAGGAGAAGGAAGAAGAACTTTTTCAAAAACAAATTCTCGTCCTAATTTACCAAAGAAAAAACAAATGTTGGAATACCTTGAGAGAAGGGTTTAGAAAAGAATGTTATCTTACCCATTCAACGAAAAATTTAATACCCTTCAGGTCCTCTTGATTCAATCTTTTCGATTTTTTTCATGCGATCGTTTAGCCATTCGTTAAAGTAAAGAATGTTATAAATGTCGGACTTGGGTTTCACTTCTTTTTTCTTTGAAATTCTTTTTTCTGCCGAGTACCCTATCGGAAACATCGCTTCAATGAAATAACCTTCCGGGATTTTCAAAACTTTTTTTACTTTCTCGTCGTTAAAGTGCCCTATCCAGCAAGTTCCAAGACCGAATTCTTCAAGACTCAAAAGAAAATTCTGTATCGCCGCGCCGGCCTGTTGGTGTGAAAAAGTTTCTCCTTTTTTCGGGAACGGGGTCGTGACGAGCACTGGGTCAGAAACAGCGGCGACGACGTACTTTGCGCCGGCGACGAAACTTTGCTCCGACCAATTTGCCAGTTCTTCGATTTTATTTTTATCGTCGACAATTAAAAACTTCATGTGAAAGATTCCGCCGGCCATAGGAGCATATTGCGCGCAATGAATAGACTCTATAATTTCTTTCCAATCGGGTTTTTTTGACGAAAACTTTCTTACGCTTCTCCTTGATTTAATCACATCAAACAATTCCATGATATCCAAAGGAATTTAAGTTTTTAATACTTTATTGTTTTATGAAACTTGAGATTTTATCTTTTGATGAGGCATTAAAGTTTATCCCTAAAAATAAAACTTACGGAATTAGAATATATGACTCAATTCCAAATACCCCTATTCCAGAATTAGTCCAAAGTAATAATTGGATAGCGATTAAAGAATATTTTTTTAATGATGGCTGGCCTCGGTCATGGAAAGAATATTCTTGGGTAGATAAAAATGATGAATATTTTAGCGGATTGTTGGATGAACCATGGAATAAATTTCATGAACGAAATCCTGGTTTAACTAAAGAAAGTTTTCTTGACTATTTGGAATCCCAAGGGCACTATTCTGAAAGAGGAGATTTATTTAATGAAAAATTTGCCAGACAAATTTTATCAGATTATGAAAAGTTTGGGAATGGTGCAAAAACTATTTTAATTCATTGCAATCGCGGAAAAAATCGTTCACCTGCCGTCGGTAAAGCGATGAATGAAATTTATAGATGGAAAATTAATGATTTAGAGAAAAGATTTCCTTTGTATCGAAGATATATTTATAATTTAATGATTAAAGGAGGGGAAGAATTTAGAAAGAAATGACTCCCCCGCCCAAACATTTCGTTTTGTTATAAAGAACGATTGCCTGTCCTTCGGAAACGCCGGTAATTCCTTTTTCGAGTTCGATAATTATCTGGTTTTTTTGAAGAGTCATTGTCGACGGAATTAATTCTCCCACCTGCCTGATTCGAGAAAAAACTTTTTTGTGTTTTAGAAATTCAAATTTGGTTTCATCAATTAAATGAAGAGTTTTAACTATTATTTTTTTTCTGTAAAGAATCGGATGGCCCTCCGGCGCCGCGACAAGAACATTTGTTTTAGCGTCTTTTTTTGCAACATACCATTTGCTCATTTTTTTTGTCGTCGGAGTTTTTCGTTCGACTTCAAAGCCGTATCGCGGTCCGAGTCTCTGGCCGATTGTATAAAAATAAATTCCATCATGAACGCCGATTACTTTTCCGTCGGGGTCAACAATTTTTCCTTTTTTCTTTTTTATTTTTTTTGAAAGAAAATCTTTTAGGTTAATTTTTCCAATAAAACAAATCCCGGTCGTTCCTTTTTTGTCCGCGTTTTGAAATTGATTTTTTCTGGCAATTTCACGAATTTTCTTTTTTGTTAAATTTCCGACGGGAAAAATTGTGTGGGACAGATCCTCCTGGCCTTGCCTGTATAAAAAATAAGACTGGTCCTTTGATTCGTCTTTTGACCGATGCAACTCAAAGCGTTTTCCTTTCTTTTTTATTCTCGCGTAATGTCCGGTTGCAATCAGGTCTATTCCAGCCTTTTTTGCAGCTTTGATTAGTAGTGGGAATTTTATTTTTTCATTGCAGTCTATGTCCGGGTTGGGAGTTATTCCTATCCTGTATTTTTTAAACATTTCATCGACGACAAGTTTCTTGTATTCTTTTTCAAAGTCTAAAGTTACAAAAGGAATTTCCAATTTTGTTGCAATTTTTATTGCGTGATTTCTCTCTTCGACCCAGGCGCATTCTCCGGTGATCTTGTTTTTTGTGTCAGACCAATTTTTCATGAACGCTCCATAAACGTCGTATCCTTTTTTTTTCAAAAGGAGCGCCGCGACAGACGAGTCGACTCCGCCGGACATTGCGAGGAGGACTTTTGGTTTTTGTTTTTTTGAAAAGAGTTTCATGAGGATAATTGGAGAAATTTGCTTAAAAGAGTTTTGGAAACCTTTAAATAAGAAAATTCTTAAGGATTAATATCAGGTCCTGATAGCTCAGTTGGTAGAGCGAACGGCTGTTACGGAAAATCCTTGATTTACGTTCGAGGAATTTATTCCGCTGAAACCGTTAGGTCGAAGGTTCGAGTCCTTCTCGGGACGTTTCTTGTTTTGGACGAGAACCTCGGTTCGATGAGAAATTCTGGCGCCATTAATTACAAAAATTTCGGCGTCACGGATTTCGAGCAGTCCTTCTCGGGACGTTTTTATTTTTGTTAAAATAGAATTTATTTTCTTTCTTTTAAACCCAAGTCAAGTACGGGATCTTCTTTTCTTTTTTCAAGACCTTTGTAAACATTTGCGTGTTTTGAACCCCGGACAATTTGTATGACTGCGTCAATTGCAAATTTTATTCTTTCAGGGTCGCCGATTATTCCAATTTCGTTTCCTTTTATTTCAAGGGAGCATTTTGTTAATTCGGAGATTGCTCCGAGCGCTTTTCCGTTTTTTCCGATCACTCTTCCGCGGATTTTTTCGAGGTTTCCTCTTCTTGCATAATCTTTTATATTAATAACATCAAATTCCAATTCATGCTGTTTTATCGAGATTGCATCTGAAAAACTAAATCCTAAATTTAGCGCATCTATAACTTTTAGAGCGAAGTATTCGTCTTCTCCCGGTCCGTCGACGGAAACTTCTTTTCCGACGTTTGTTATTTTCACGTTTAGGATTTTTTCGAGTTTCTTTTTATTTTTTATTACTCTTACAATTTTGTCGCAAATTATTGTTGCCATTAGTTTTAGATAAAAAATAGAGGTTATAAGTTTTTTGGAAGAGAAATTATTTCTTAAAATTCTTCGCTGTCTTTTTCGAGATATCCGTTTTTTCGAAGCCACGCGATTTGCGCCGGTTTGTATTTCAAAAGAATGTCACCTTTGGTGTTATCAAGCTCCCACGGTTCTATAATCACGACGTCTCCCGGCCGAAGCCAAAGTTCTCTTTTTAATCTTCCCGGAACTCTTCCGACCCGTCCTTTCTCGTCGAGACAATTAACTTTCATTTTATTTCCGCCGTATCTTTGTTCGATTATTCCGATTACTTCACGTCCTCTCGGAAGCGGCGCACGGGTTATTCGCTCTTCGTTTTGATTTTCTTCCTGTTCCATAAATTTGAAAAGAAAATTTTGTTTATAAGTATTTGGATGTAAATTTAATAAAGAAGGTTCCCTTGTAATTAAATGGAAAACAATTTATACAAAAAGTTTTCACTAGATTACAAAATTTCTGAAATTGTTGAAAGTTATGAAAAAGAATATAATGTATTATCAGAAACTTTCCTTTTTGTTAAAGAAAAAAAAGAGTTTGGAGATTTCTCAGTTCAATTGAATGAGTATCTTTCAAATAAAGCGTTTTTTGCGAGGCTGGTTTGGCCTTATCCTTATTGGAATTTTAAATTTTACAATAAAAAAAAGTTAGAAGATTCCCTTTACTACCTTTGGGGGGATTTTGTTGAAGCAAATCTTAGAATAAAAAATCTTTTTGAGTTTTTTAAAGATAAAAAAGATGTAAACAATGCCGTCCTTTACAAAATAATTAAAGACGGCGGGGCAAGAGAAGGTTCAAGGAGAGGGGCTTTGTATGCAGAAAAATTTAATTTGGACATTAATATTCCTGTTCAATATTCCGTCGATTCGGATGACTTTTTACTAAAAAATTTTCTGACTTTTTATTCAGATAAAATTGATTTTGAAATGGAGTGTCCGGTTAATTACTTCAAAAATGATTCCAAAACTCTGGAAGGGTTGGAGGTTAAGAAATTAAAAAATATTTTTGAAGAACTTGCATAATTGTTAATTTTTAGTAAAAGATTGAGAATAAAATTCCGGCTACACCGAGGGCAAACCCAATTATTGCCCCTATTGTTGGAAATTGTTTAAAAACAGTGTATGCAATGATTGGTTCAACAATTATTATTGCAGTGATTGAAATTACACTAATTATCCATATATTTTTGAATGAACTAAATCCTAAGATGTATCCTAATAAAAGTAAAACTCCTGAGAGGGATATAATTAAAAACATTTTTATAAAAATTCCTGCAAAATTTGAATTATTCACGGAGTTTAATTTTGCTCCAGAAATTTCTGCGTAGATTGCAATAGATTCTCCAATCAAAATAAGAAGTAATGCAATTATTTTTGTTAAATTTTCGTTCATTATAAAAAGAAAAATTGAATCTATAAAAACCTTACAACAAAACTAAACTATACGGAATTCCGCCGATTTTAAGAACTGCGCCGGGCGTTATAACTCCTGATTCAATTGCGCAGGCGACGGACTTTTCTCCGACGATATTGAAAGTTGCGTCTTCATTTAGCATGTTTATCATAATCTCTTTTACTTCTTCTTTTGAAAGGGGGTTTGAATTTTCTCCTTTGTAAAAAGATTCTTTCACGTCGAGCTGTTTTTTTCCCTCGAAGAACTGTTTTCCAATTAGCTCTTTGTCTGCTACTGCAACGACATCTCTGTAAGATCTGATTATATTTACAAACATTTTAGTTACCTCTATTAAACAAAAATAAATAAAAAATAATTTTTTTAATAACCCTTTTTAGCTTCTCCGGACTTTATTGCTTTTTCAGCGTTGTCCTTTGACATCATCGCACAAACAGTTGTCTCGGAGTGTGTAGGGCATTTTCCTTTTGCCATGAATCCGCCTCTTGCTGTTTGAGTGATTACAGGGTTTTTAACGTTGACCTGTTTCTTGCATTTCATGCATCTTCCTTGTACCATTTTTTTACCTCCTTGTAGTTTGATATTTAATAAAGTAAAATTTATTTTTTAAAGGTTCTGGAATTTGTTTTTGGTGACTTTTTCTAAATTTTAACGTTTACAGGGTGTTTTGCTCCCGATCCGCAATGCCAAAACATGTGTAGTTGATGGCCTTGAAGTCGCTCGGCTCCGCAGCTTCGCAAAGCATATAATTAAATTTTAACGTTTACCGGATGCTTTGCTCCGCATGCAAGACAGTGAAGCATAGTTTGTTTTCCCGCTTTTACCAATTCAGTGTCGGGTTTTTTACATTCCCGGCAAAGTACAAATTCGTCAACATATTGCTCTAATTTTGGATTTATTTTTTTTCCTGAAATTTTTATGTTAAGAATTATCCGGTCTCCGTCGACAGTTGCTTTCGCCGCGAGTTCTTTAGTCAGGAATTT
>DAIENA010000050.1 GCA_027341315.1 archaeon
AATTGTTAGAAAAAGGCGTTGTTAAAAAAGAAAATTTTCTTTATGAAAAATATTTTGGTCCTGAGATTATCCCCTGAGTTTTTTTGAAAAGGCCCACATGAATTCAAATTGTCTCTTGAAACTTTCAGAAATTTTTTTACTCGAAATTTTAATTAAATAGTTTGGGTTTCCCCACATTAAAACATAAATTATATCTTTGCATATTAAGATGGGGTTTGGATTAAAGTATTTTTCATCAATAAATTTATATTTTGTATTTTTCTGGTTAAAAATTCCCTTAGTTCCTTTTTTCAAAATGACTCTTTCCCTTATTTTGTAAAACAAAATATCCCGTTCGTATTGTTCTATGGTTGTTTTGTCCGTCTCAACTGCAAAAGATTCGTCGACAGCGGTACACAGGACTTCATCACCTTTTTTTAGATTTTTAATTATATCTCTAAGGATTATCCGAATTATATTTTTTCCCTTAAAAACTTCTACATTAATATTTTCAGATTCAAAATTACTTTGTAAATTTACTAATTCAGGAACAATTGATTTGTATTGTTCAACTTCTTCCTCTAAAAAGTTTAAAATTTTATCCGGAGAGGTTGCCTTGAAAATTTTCCGTCCATTTTTCAAAACATTGCTTACAAAACCTTTTTCTTGAAGGCGATTTAGTGAATCATAACACACTTGTCGGTATAGCCCTGTTTTTTTAGAAATCTCATAAACTGAAAGAAGTCTATTGGAAATTAGACAAAGAAAAATTTCTGTTTCATAATCAGTCATCCCCAATCGTTTTAAAATTAATTTATCCATAATTTAAAGTATTAATCCAACTATTTAAATTTTCGTATGAATTCATCCGACATAAATTTATATTAAATTACTAAGAAATCTTTTTATGGAAAACGGAGAAAAATGTTTGGGATATATAGTTCAAAACGTTCACTTAGCGGAAAAACCAGATTTGATTGAAAGTGGAAAAAAATATCAGATAGTCCCGAGTTTTAGTATAAAATATAAAATCGATAAACCATATCCCGGAGACACCTCAACACAGGATTTCTATGAATTAAACAAAAGGGATTCCGAAGTTTATTCGAACCTTGAACAAAAGTTAAATCTTTTTACACAGAGCTTTACTAATTCTATTGAAACAAAAGATCTCATTCAAAACGATTGGTTTTGCGGGGTGAGATACAAAAAAATAAAAAAAGAATTTGCCGATAACAAAAATAATTTGGTAATACACACTGGTGAGGAAAAAGTCTACAAAAATGAAAAAGATTTCTATAAAAATTTTTGGATTAATGATATTTTCTCATCCGAGAATTTTAAAGAATACAAAAAGCTGGAGAAAAAACACGATCAAGTGAGATCAGTGGCATTTATTTCGAATTTTTCAACAGTAGTAACTGAAATATTAGCAGGAAGTTTAACCAAAGATTTAAACTTTTTATATCTCATTGGTGCAACAATGTTAGGGTTAACTCCTCTTGCACTTGGAATAAAATTCCAATCCAAAGAGGGAAATTATTTTAATGAAATGGAGAAAGTTCCCCGCCTCCAAGGAAATAAAGCACTTGAAGAACTTTGCCGAGTTTATGATATTAAAGTTCCCTCCCCAAAAACCTTAAAATCTCCTCTGTCTCAATAAATTTATGTTTGGTAAATTAAGGGAAAAATTGAAAAGTTGGGTTT
>DAIENA010000051.1 GCA_027341315.1 archaeon
AAAATTGACCGTCACGAACATTCGCGGGCGTCGTGGTTTTCTTACAAAGACGCCGTAAAAAAATTAACTTACGACGATCAAAAAAAATCCTTGAAGATTGTAAATGAATGGTTGACTAAAAAACTGGATAAATAATTAATTTAATCTTCTGAACTTCTTTGAAAAAAATAATCCCAAAACCCCTACGGCAATTAATCCAATTCCGACGGCGTTCGGCGCGCCCGACGTTCCGATGACGTTTCCTGTCATTCCCGAAAACCCGACGACGAGTCCAGCGAAAATAAAGACAAACGAAAACGCCGAGACGATTTTTTCGAGCCAGTTTAATCTTTTTTGTTTCAGATGTTTCCTTTGGATATATTTTTTGATATCATAGCGGAGTTGATTTCTATCCTTGAAAAATTGGTTATTCCCGTCTTTAGAATTAATTCTCTTAGAGATTTCGACTTCCCCATCATAAGAGTCTTCTATTCCCAAATTACCAAATTTATTAGATTCCCCTCCCATAGGAAGATCTTTATCAACAAATATAAATTCTTCATCATTTTCTACTTCAGAATACTTGGTTGTCCCTAAAGCAACTAAATAAATGTCTTTGTTTTTATTCCCTATGAAATTTTTTATAATTTTTTGAGTATTTTTTTGACTCATTCCAGAATATAAATGATCATCTAAAATTAAAAAAGATTTATACTTAGAGAGCGTCTTTTGAGTTATTAATCTGGTTTTTGTGATGGGGTTTTTTTTGGATCTTAAATATTTTATAATTTTATCTAATTCCTCTTTTCCAACTTCTAGATGAGAACTATAATTAAAAAATTTTATATCGGGCGTCGGGCGTCCTTCTTCAGAAGACAATTTTCGAATCGTATACGCGAGAGGTCGCACGGACTTGTCGAGCCCAATGATTAATGTGTCTTTGTTCCATATGCCCTTTTTATCTAATTTTTCAAGAAGCTGATAAGTTTTATCAACAAATTCTTTATTTGTTTTATATCCATAGACCATAAAGAAAATTAGACAAATAACTTTATAATTTTAATTATCTCAGTGTATTTATGAAACCCCGCGAACTCACGCTCACGACCGGAACGAAAATTTTTTTAGGAAAAAATTCCGAAAATAACGACGAACTCGTCGCGTCGTATAAAGGAAAAGAGAATGTTCTTCTTCACACGGTTGCGCCGGGAAGTCCGTTTTGTGTTATTGAAAAATTAAATCCGACGAAAGATGAAATTTACGAAGCCGGCGTCGCGACGGCGTTAAAAAGTCAAAACTGGCGCGACAAAAAGTCCGACGTTTCCGTTCACGTTTTTACGGGCCTCGACGTGAAAAAACCATTTTTTGCAAAATCCGGAAGTTGGCAATTAAAGAATTCTCCGAAAGAAATTATAATTAAGAAAAAAGATATTTTGAAACTAGTAAATTCTAAGCGTTAGTGGTCTAGTGGCAGAATACGAGCTTCCCAAGCTTGTGACCCGGGTCCGATTCCCGGCTGACGCATTTC
>DAIENA010000052.1 GCA_027341315.1 archaeon
CAAAAACAATTGAAGAAGTGAATAAAAAAGTTTTGAAAATTTTAAAACTCCGAGATTAAATTTATTAAGAGATATCCGTTTTAGTGTAAATGAAAGTTTTCAAGGAAAAAGAATTAAAACTGCTTTGGCCTTTTTATTTAGAAACTGCCTTAAATTTATTTTTTATTTTTGGGGCATTTATAATAATTTATCTTAAATCGATTAACCTTTCGTTATTTGAAATTGGGATATTAATTTCCTCATGGTCACTTGCAGGAATTATATTTGAAATCCCAACTGGAGCAATTGCAGACTTGAAGGGCAGAAAATTTTCAACAATACTTGGAACCTGTTTAATGGGAATACTTATGATTCTAACGTATTTTACCCAAGGTTTTTATTCATTGCTGTTAATCTTTTTCTTCATAGGTTTTTCTCAGACATTTGTTTCTGGGGCAAATGAAGCATGGATTGTTGACTTAGTTAAAAGTGAAAAGAAAAAAAATTTAATAGACGAATATTTCAAAAAAAATCAAAGTATAATGAGTTTTGCGATGTTATTTTCGGGATTCATAGGGGCTTATTTTGTAAAAGAGTTCGGTCTTGGGATAATCTGGGTGGTTACAGGATCTCAATTAATCTTGGGGGCAGCAATCCTTTCATTTGGAAAAGAAAATTTCAAAAAAAAGGATGGAAATTTAAGAAGTCATCTCAAAAGATTAAAAACACACACAAAAAACTCTTTTAATTATTCGATAAAACATCAGGCACTCTCTTCTCTTCTTGTCGCACTCATTTTTTTCTCAATTGCAATGGCATTTAGCGGAGATATTGTTTGGCAACCCTTTCTTTTAAATCTTGGACTCCCAGACTATTGGTTTGGATACTTATTTTCTGCAACATTTGCGCTGGGAATTTTAGCTCCTATTTTAATTAATCCCATTTCAAAAAAACTAGGAGGCAAAAAAAGATATCTTGTAATCTGCTTAATTTTTATGGCACTCTTTTTATTTCTTGTTGGATTTGTAAATTCATTAATCTTTGCAATAGGCCTGTTTGTCCTGTCTATTTCTATGCTAGATTTTTTTTATCCTGTAGATAGTATGTTTTTCCATTCGGTTGTGCCAAATAAGATGAGAGCAACAATCGGCTCATTGAAGTCATTAATAATTTCATTGGTGGGGGTTATAATTTATCCTCTTGTAGGATTAATTGCAGATTCGATAGGCCCTAAGTATACTATCGCCGCAACATCAATAATTTTAATTCCTGCAATAGTCTTTTATGGGAAAAT
>DAIENA010000053.1 GCA_027341315.1 archaeon
ATTCCGATTAACTTCCAAACTTTCTTCCGGTCTTCATCATTATTGAAAAGTTTTGATTCAGTCTGCCCCGCAAAAAAGGACGGGTTCGGCATTAGAACATTGTTTAGATAGCCGTGCCAATCTCTGTAAAATTCCGCAATTCTGGAACAAAGCTGCCTTGAGAAATTTTCTGAAACAAACCCGCTGGATAAAACAGCGTCGGTAATTTCAAACTCTTTTTCTATTTCTTCAAAAGTTGGTTCAAAACCAATTTCTTTTCTAACTTCATTAAATTTCTTTTCAAGTTCTTTTAAGATTTCTTTTTTGTCCATTATAAAAATGCTTAGAAAAAGAAGTTTTTAAAATTATTCCAATTCAAATTTAAATCCATTCCTGCTCCAAAACCAAAGGGGGGCATGCATTTCTATAGGAGTAATTCCAGAATCCTTTAAAATTTCACGCCATCGTTCCGAAATTTTTTCTTTGGACAAAATTTCTGATTCTTTTTTGGTTAAAACTCCCAAGAGAACTGAAGACTTTGTAACATGAGTGTCAGGGGCAATATCAATAAACTCTGAATTTTTTAGTTTGATTTTACCATGCTTTTGAATTACAAAACTCCAATAATTAAAAATCTTGGGGCCAGAGAGATAAGGAAAACCCTTCTTGAGTTTATTTTGAACAATTTCTCTAAGTTTTAAAAAATCATAATCTACAGACTTAAACAAATTTTCCATTGAACCAAAATTTTCGAAAATTGTTTCTGAGATTTTTTTCCATGTGAGAATATGTTTATTTGGTTGGAGCGCGATTTTATATTTCATTAAAATATTTCTTAATTCCTCTTCTGAAGATAGGGCAGAAAATTTAATATTAAAAACTTTTTTTGTTGTCCAATCATTGAAAGTTTTCAAAACAGACTCCCATAATTTGTAACTATCTCTTTGATAATTTAAACTCATAGGTAGAGTAAAATAAATTAATCTTGTCTCAGAATCCAAAAAATTTTTCGGGCTCGAATCCTCGGGCATTTTTGTGTTTTCTAATTGTTCTAACTTGTAAGCCTCTAATAACGTTTGGCATTTTCCTACAATTTTATTCTTTTTTTCCATAAAATTTTATTCAAACCAGAATCCGGGATTTCCGGGTCTTGCCTTTTTAGATTTACCCTCGGGGTCGTGTTTTTTCGCGT
>DAIENA010000054.1 GCA_027341315.1 archaeon
GTCAAAAAACACTGGAAAGAAGACCCCGTTCGGGAGAAAGGATTTAGCGAATTAATGAAATACAACGTCGAAGAAGACGAACTTCAGGCAAGCGACGCTCTTATCAACGGAGAAAGTGACGTCATTAAAGACATTGCTTCAAAAGTGAAGGGCTGGGCGGGAAATTGGGACGCGGTTTATGACAACATTTTACTCAGAGCAAAAATAAAAAATGAAATTGTAAAGGTTGCAGAATCCTCGGGAAAAAATGAAATTCTTGAAGCAAAGTTTAATGTTCTTTCAAACCATATGTTTCATAAAATTTCTGATGAAGTTATTGAAGAACTTGGTCTTCCTGTTGGAAAAGAAGTTTTTTCTCGTTGGAAAAAGTGGTTGAGTGAAGAAATTAAAAAATGATAATTTGAAATTTAAAATGAAAGGAGAATTTGGATGGGGCAGGAAGAAAAAATTTTTAGGTAAGAAAAAATTAATTCCTTTTCTTGGCAAGTTTAGTCCTGAAATGAATGCCTATCAATATTTTTGGAGCAAACCTTTTATTAATACTTGGCAGATAGTGGAATTTAATCCCAAAAATTATGAAGGGGATAATTATGAAGAGAAGAAAAAATTTTCTTATGAAGATGCAAAACAACACGAAAATTTTTATAAGAATTTAATCAATCAAGGAATTTATCCTGAAGGAACTAAAGTAAAAACAAAACGAAAAAGACATTCTAATTCTTATTTTTTAGACTTTTGGATGCCTGAGATAAAAAAATTTAATCCTCAATATATGGGAGGATATAATAAAGTTGAATCGAATTTCATCAAAGAGAAAATTGATTCTTTAATTAGGAAAATGTCAAATACACTAAAAGATTATGGAATTAATAATCTTCATGAGGATCCATATCATTTATGGAATTATGGGGTAGATAATCAAGGAAAAATAAGATATATGGATACCGAGATTTTTGAAGGTAAACTTCCTTTTGAACGAAGAATTAAGAATAAGGGAACTCTTGAAAAATCTGTCCTTGGTCTTGGCGCCGTCGTGGGATTTGTTTTTAGTTTGTTTTTTCTGTCGTCAAACGTCACGGGAAACGTGATTGGAAACGCCGGCGCGTCGTCGAACAATGTCGCTGGAATCATCACTTT
>DAIENA010000055.1 GCA_027341315.1 archaeon
ATTCCGATTAACTTCCAGACTTTCTTTCGGTCTTCATCATTATTGAAAAGTTTTGATTCAGTCTGCCCCGCAAAAAAAGACGGGTTCGGCATTAAGATATTGTTTAGATAGCCGTGCCAATCTCTGTAAAATTCCACAATTCTGGAACAAAGCTGTCTTGAGAAATTTTCTGAAACAAATCCGCTGGATAAAACAGCGTCGGTAATTTCAAACTCTTTTTCTATTTCTTCAAAAGTCGGTTCAAAACCAATCTCCTTTCTAACTTCACTAAATTTCTTTTCAAGTTCTTTTAAGATTTCTTTTTTATCCATTATGAAAGTGCTTAGAAAAAGAAGTTTTTAAAATTATTCAATACATCTTTATCGTTTTATTGCCATAATTCCAAGAAAACCAGGGGTAATAAAATTATTCTTTTTGATGTATTCTTCTGGAGAACTTTCTTCAAAAACCTCTCTCAAATCAAATTCACTAAAAAAAGTTGTAGAGAGATAATCCTCAAGCGAGTGGGAGGGATAGAAAACTTTAACTTTATTTTTATAAAGATCCATATTTATAATTTCTTTTTTTCCATAAACTTTCTTTTTTTGTAAAGTTAAATCCCTGAATGGATGGGGCAAAATAATTATTAGCATTCCTCTTTTTTTAAGCACTCTTCCTATTTCTGTAAATGCTTTATTTAAATTCTTAATATAATTAAGAGAGAACCTACTTATTACAATGTCAAAAAATTTACTCTCAAAATTTATTTTTTTGAGATCACAAATTTTTAGATTGGAGGGGGTTGACACTCTTTTCTTTGCTTCTTTAATCATAAAAGAAGAAATATCTATCCCATAAACTTCTTTAGCTCCTAATTTTTCACAAGCCAAAATGTCTTCTCCACTTCCACAACCCACATCAAGAACCTTCTTTTTTTGGACATTTTTTAAAAATTTTCTTATAAATTTCCTGGCCTCTCCTTCTCTTTTTGAAAAATACTCTGATTGACCCTTAATATAATCTTTCCCAATAAGATTGTATTGCTTTTCAATTCCCATTTTATTCAAACCAGAATCCGGGATTTCCGGGTCTTGCCTTTTTAGATTTACCCTCGGGGTCGTGTTTTTTCGCGT
>DAIENA010000056.1 GCA_027341315.1 archaeon
TAAAATAAAACCTTTCAAAAATCCTTACGGCGAAGTCGGAGTCAGCAAAAAAATCGTCGAGGAGTTGTTGAAATGAATGAGGAAATAATTTTTGAAAAAAATCGAAAATATTCAGAAAAGTTTCTTCAGCCATTGGGGCCTCCAGAACTGCCAAAATATTTACATCAAATATTAGTCAAGGAAAATCCTAAATCCTTTATTGATCTGGGGTGTGGTGATGGTATAATTATTTCTGGAGTGAAAAAAGAGTTTCCAAAAATAAAAATTACTGGAATAGACATTTCTCCGAGAAGGATTAATGGATTAAAAGAGAGATTCCCTAAGGATAATTTTTATATAAAAGATGTCTGCAATACTCAATTAAAAAATAAATTTGATTTTGTATATTCTTCTCAGGTGATTGAACATGTCCCATCAGATAAAAAAATGATTAAAGAGATAAATCGGATCCTTTCAAAAAATGGAACTGTATTTGTTTCCTCAGTTATAAAAACTGGACCAATGGTTTATAAATACCGAAATAAAGGAAAATTTGTTTTGGATCCAACACATGAGAGAGAATATCTTAATGCTGCAGAATTTCTAAACCTTTTTAAAAAAAATTTCAGGCTAATTAAATTTTGGGTGGAGCCAGTCAAAAGAAGAATTTTCAGAATGGAGGTAAAAATTCCCCGCTATTTTTTAATTTATGGATTTTGGAAAAAAAGATGAAACCAATAAAAGTTTATCTTCAATATCCTTGGAAATTTCCGGATAGTCCTTACTACAAATATTTGGTTGAAAACCCACCAGAAGGAATAAATTTTGAAAACATTTCAAATCAAAAAGGGGTAATTACGAATAAGAAATTTTTTTGGTTTTCAAATTTCTTAAAAAGAAATATCCGACGAATTTTCAATTTTTTTAATAAATCAATTCCAAATGCACACTTAAGTCCCGATGGAGACTACAATTTAATTCACTGTGCACATTGTTTAAGCAAAAACAAAAACAAGCCCTGGGTTGCAGATATTGAGGGAGCTTGGCAGATTTATGTAGGAA
>DAIENA010000057.1 GCA_027341315.1 archaeon
GGGAAAACAAAAGTTGTAATTGCCGGCGGAGTTAAAACCGATGAGAAAAATTTTCTTAAAGAGGTAAAAGATATTGTCGGTGTTGGCGGCGCCGGAATTGCCGTCGGACGAAATGTCTGGAAATCAAAGGACCCCGTCGGACTCGCTAAAAAAATTAAGAAGGTAATTTGGGGAAAATGAAACTAAAATTTGCAATTGATAAAAAATACGACACAGAGATTGCAAAAGGATTTGGGTTCTCAGATAAATTTATTAAAAAAATGGATAAAAAATATAGGTCAATTTTACCGTTTTTGATTTTAACAAAGAAGTTATATCAAAAGTCATGGGATGAAATTGGGGAGGAGTTTTCAAGTTATATTGAGAAAAAAACAGGTTACAAATGGTTTTATCCAAAATATGAATGTATAATTTCAGCCGTTATTATGGGGGCTTCAAATTGGGGTAAATCTCCAAAAATAGTCAGGGGATGGTGGGAAAACCCTTATTTCACAAGGAGGATTACCGCACATGAATTGATACTTTCACATTATTTTGAAATAATAAAAAGAAAGTACTCAAGAGAAAAATTAAAAGATGGACAAATTTGGGCTCTTGCAGAAATTGCGGCATTTGCCTTAACTTCATTAACAAAAGACGTTAACAAGTGGTGGCCCTGGAATACTGAATATTATACAAATCATAACTATAAACACCTTGTTGAAATCCAGAACAAACTAAAACCAATTTTTCTAAAATCAAAAAATTTTAATGATTATATCCAAGAAGGGATAAATTTAATAAAAAAATATCCCAACATAAACCCCAAAGGAATAAAATGAAAATCTCAACATCATTCAAAAATTTAAAAAAGGAATATGACAAAAAAGTCGTTCGACGACTTAACGACA
>DAIENA010000058.1 GCA_027341315.1 archaeon
TCAGAATTTAAATATCTAAAATAAATTTCGTCCGCTCTTCGCCCTAAAATCGGTTTTAGAGCTCTTGCCATTTCCTCGACGGTAATTTGGGGTTGAGAAGTCATTTTAAAATAAAACCCCCTTACTTGCGCGATTAGGTTTATTCATTTCATACCAAGAGTAAATCTCTTCACGCATTTTTTGAGTGACTCCCTGAATATTGTAAAATTCTTTGTCTGAAATGAATTTGTTATAATCCATTTCAAGAAAATCCTCAAATCCCCCTTCAACAAACAATGGATTAACTGAAAGACTAGGAGTTGAATATCCTAAAAAAAAGTTATTCCCTGTGGCATCTTTTTTTCCTAGATACTTCCAACCTGCAGATTCAAAGATTTGCTTTAATATATCATAATCTTTTTGGTTAAGTGTGTAAATAAAAGTATTTTCTAGAGGATCTAATTTTAATTTAGGTTTTCCTTTTTTATAATACATTAACTTTTTCTCGACGCCCGACGGTTTCGTCGTTCGTGCTTTCGCGCCGAGTTTCCGGTCGGCTTTAGTTTTGTTTTCATAAAAAATTCCTTCGGGACTTTCGCCATCTGTCGTTTCGACAGATGAAATAACTTTTCGGAATAAATACGCGTCGATTGTTTCATCGGCGGCGTGGCTAGCAATACCTGTGTCTTTTGAGTTTAATCTCTGCATTGAAGTTTTATCGTCGAGGAAATTCATTTTAATTTAACATTGCCTCCAGATTTCTTTCAAAAGGAAAAATTTCAATTTTTAAATTGTCAGCTCTTTCTATTGCTTTTTCGTATGATTCTTTATTCCATTGAAGAAGATTTCTACTATCTTTTT
>DAIENA010000059.1 GCA_027341315.1 archaeon
GCATTAAATTTTCCTTTTTTAGCAATTTCAAGAATATATCTAGGGTCAACATTTTCGTCGTTAAATTCTACCGGACCGTGTTCAAGACCTTGGTCATAAGCAAGAAACATCGCTTTTCCATTTTTCATTATTTTTGAAATATTCGTTTTCATTTTTTCTTTATTATGAGCATCTCTGGTATTGCAGAATAAAACGTTAAAAGAAAAGTATCAAAATTCCATAAATATTCTTTAGTATCACTTGGGTTTAAAATTTTGAATCCCTTTTTGTTATAACCAGAAACAATAACTTTATGATTATCATTCATGGAACTCATTTTATTCACAAAGGCAGGTCTTATCTCAACAAGCACAAATTTATTTTCATTAACAAGTTCTTTTATCTTATTAAGTTTTAGTTTATCAATTATAATTTTCCCTCCAAGATTTAAAAATTCCAACGCTTTGTCCACGTAGTATTTTCCAAATTCAAAATAATTTTTTGATTTTTCTTTCATAAATAAATTCATTTTTATTAATTTTTAAATTTTTTAGTAAAGATCGAAGCATGAATACTTGAGAACCCCTTGTTGATATAAACCATATTTTAACACTTCCTGAACATTTTAACAATCAAAATAAAAAACACATAAATTCTGTACAGAAATAGAATCTATTCAAACCTAATCTGAGCGATTGTTCAACAGACAAATTTTTATTTATTTACAATGAAATAATTTGTCATGCTTCGGCAAGCT
>DAIENA010000005.1 GCA_027341315.1 archaeon
AAGTTTTTGTTGTGGATTATGATTTTTCGGGAAGCATCGGAAAAAGATATCTCAGAAGTGCAGCGTCGGGAATTCCTTATGCCGTGACAATCGACTTTGATTCCATGACGGACGACTCGGTGACTCTTCGGGACAGAGATTCTGAAAAACAAAAAAGAGTTAAAATTGAAGAATTAACAGAAATTCTCGGTAAACTTTTGTCCGGCGAGAAGAATTTTGAGGAGTTAAAATGAATTTCCAGTTCTATAAGGAGAAGTTAGAAGACTCAGAAGAATATAAAAAATTCAGGAAGGAAAATCCAAAATCGTATCCATGCAGTTGTCTTTTTATTCTTGATAGGGAGCACGGGGGCAAAGAAAATAAAATTCATTTTGATTTTTGGCATCCCAAAGAAAAAAAGATGAGTTCGTTTCGCGTCGACGGGAAAGTTGAATTTTTGCCGGTTGAAAATTTTGAGACAAGAGCGTTTGAGGAAATTTCAATTGAGCATGATTTTGAGCTTGAGAAATTTGAAAATTTAATTTTAAAAAAAATGGCTGATGAACAGATTAACGGAAGAATCCAAAAACTTCTTTTCAGTCTTCAGAGACTTAACGGAAAAGATTTTCTTATAACGACCGGTTTTTTGAACAATCTGGGGTTGATAAAACTTACAATTTCAATTGATGAAAATAAAATAATTGATTTTAAAAAAATGAGTTTTTTTGACATGATGAAAATTGTCAAAGGAAATAAGGGCGAAAAAGATAAGAAGTGAATTTAATTTTCTTCCGCCAAATTTTTGAGGAGAATAACTAATTTAGATTCTTTTGGGGGAATTCCATCAATATACTCAACCTCGTAAATAGGGCACTCCCCCATCTCATTTAACTTATAATCTTCAGGCTTACTTGATAATAAATATATTTTTAATTCGGGAGTTTGAGTTTTAATTCTATTTAGCGTTTCCCCCTTGTCTCTTATGCCGGCATGGAGAATTAAATTTTGATAATTATTCAAACAGCCAAATTTTTTTTCAAATCTTTCCTGATCTTTTTCTATATTAATTTTGTTGGATAAATCATATTTTTTGAGAAAAGAACATAATGATGATATGTACCCCCAATTACTTTCTTGATCATATCTATTATCAATCCAAGCTATTTTCATGATGTTTTTTAAATTTATTGGTTTATAAAAATTGTTATACTATTTTTCAACAATAAAGTTTATCATCATTTCAGAATTTTGTGTTAAAATTATTTTAAATCCGACGGAACGGAATAACTCGTGAACTTCGCCTTCGTCAAAAAGGTAATAATATCTTTCTCCTTTGTTGGTCCACCCAATTAATCTTTCTTTGTTTTCTTTTTTATTGAAGCGTTTTGAATTCTTGTTCCATACGCCGATGTATGCTTTTGCGCCTTTTTTTAAAACGCGGTATAATTCGTCGACGGATTTTTTTCGTTTTTTTGATGTTTCAACACAATGCAGCGCCGAAACGTAAATTGCAAAGTCGAAAAATTCGTCCGGTTCCGGAATTTTGTCGAGTTCGCTTTTTATAAATTCGGCCGGAATTTTCTCTTTAATCGATTTTTCTTTTGCAAGTTCAAGCATTTCTTTTGAAAAGTCCAAAAGAAACATCTTTCCTTTTTTTATTTTTGTAAGATGTCTTCCGGAACCTGAACCGAGATCTAGAACGTTTCCATAACTTTTTTTCAAAAATTCGACGGCGTTCTCTGAGGGCTTTTGTTTATATTCGTGCCATTCCGGAGCGATGTCGTCCCAAACTTTCTCTTGCCTTTTAATTTTCATGTAATTAAGAAGTGAGGCAAGTTAAAAAGATTTTGAATGTAACTAAAATTTATATATAAACTTAAAAAGTTTTTATTTGTCTGATTTTTATGGCGGAGCAGGAGAAAATACAAAGATACAGCATTAAAGATTTTGAAAAACCTCTCACGTTTGATGAATCAAGAAATTTGCTTAGTTATATTTCAAAAACAGAAAAGAGTCTAAAAATAATTTATTCTCTTCCTGTAATTTATATTCTATCCAACGGAAATGTTGAAGTTTCCAGAAAAAAGTTTCTTGAAGGTTTAATTGAGGACGAAAATACTAGAATTAAATTTGAATTCTGCAGGAATACTCTTGAAGGAAATAAAGATGATTTTCGATTTACCTATATTGAATTGTTGGATTCCGAAACGACGGAAAAAGAAGATTTATATTTACGGAACCTTGCTTTTTGTATGAACAAAGTAATTACTTTTATAGATAATTTTTTTGAGAAATAATTTTCAATACCCTTAAAAATCTTCATCTTTTTCTTTTTATATGGCAAATCCAAAAAGTCCAAACGGAATAAAAAAACCTGTTCGTTCAAAATCGGGCGTGACTCCGTTGACGGTCGTTCTTGCTCCGCGTAAATGTAATCACGGGACGTGTATTTACTGCCCCGGAGGCGAGAAGGTTCCGCAAAGTTACACAGATAAGAGTCCGGCCGTGATGAGGGCGCTTCAACTTAATTTTGACGTTCGAAAACAAGTCGAGGCAAGACTTAATTCCCTGATTAAAATGGGGCACCCGACGGAAAAAATAGAATTAATAATTATAGGAGGAACCTTTTTGCAGTATCCCCAGGATTATCAATATGATTATATTAAAGGGTGCTACGATGTTTTAAACGGAGTTTCGTCGTCGACGTTAAAGGAAGCGCAGAAAATAAACGAAACGGCAAAACACAGAATTGTTGCCATGTGTATTGAAAATCGGCCGGATAATTGTTCAATTGAAGATATAAAAAAGATGAGAGAATACGGCGCAACCAGAATCGAAATCGGAGTGCAGATTCTTGACGACGAAATTTATAAAAAAATTGCAAGAGGCCACAAAATTAAAGACGTCGTCGACGCAACGCGACGGTTAAAAGATGCAGGATTCAAATTGGGTTATCACGTTATGCCCGGCCTTCCTTATTCGAATGTTAAAAAAGACCTGGAAAAATTTCGACTTATTTTTGACGACGAGAAATTCCGGCCGGACCAGTTGAAAATTTATCCATGTCAAATTGTTGAAGACTCTCCGCTTGCAAAAATACACAAAAAAATAAATTACAAAAGTTATACCGACGAAGAAATAAAAGAAGTTTTGACAGAAATGATAAAAATCATTCCGGATTACTGCCGGGTTATGAGAGTTATGAGGGAAATTCCAAAAGAAAAAATGGTCGAAAAAGCAGCGTCGACTTCGATAAGAAAAGATGTTGAAGAAATTTTAAGAAAGGAAAATGCAAGTATAAAAGAAATAAGAATGAGGGAAATCGGGTTTAATTCATTAGGACTAAAAACAGATACGCGTGTGAAAACGATAATTTATGACGCTTCGGGAGGGAAGGAATTTTTCCTTGAAGTTGTGAATTCCGACGACGTTTTGTTCGGGCTTTTACGTTTAAGGTTTCCGGGCGAAATTTTTCTGGAGGAATTAAAAGGATGTGCTCTTGTTCGGGAACTCCATGTTTATGGCCAGGCGTTAAACCTTGGTGAAACCGGAAAAAATTCCCAGCATACAGGAATTGGAAAACTTTTACTTTCCCAGGCTGAAAAAATCGCCAAAGAAAATGGCTACAAAAAAATTGCGGTGATTTCAGGAGTAGGAGTAAGGGAGTATTATAAAAAATTGGGCTACAATCTTGACGGAACCTACATGATTAAAAATCTCTAACTTTAAAAAAGACCTTTTCCTTGTTAGGTAATGGAAGAGGGATACAACTGCCTGCATCAGATTTCTGATCATGGCCCGGACCTTCCGGAATTTTTACGAAATAATATGGGTATTGGAAAATGCAGCGTCTGTGTTTTTAATGAATATGAAAATTCTTTTTGCAAGGGTTACTCTCCAATAAAAATTTTTGTTCCTAAAGAAAATGAAACTTCGGAAAATTTGTCTCTTGAAGAAATATCTTTAGAAAATTCAAAAGTATAATTAAAATCTGATTTCTCCTTTTTGCCAGGCTCTTAAAATTTCTCTTGCAGTTTTGTCTTCGTCGACGAGGCCGCCTTTTTTCAGGAAATTTTTGATTTTTCCAATCTTTTCAATAAACTCTTCTGAATTTTCTGCTTCAATTTTATAATATCCTTCGAGAATCTTTTTGTATTTTAGAAAAAGTTCATTAATAATTAATTCCGGCTCTTTTATTTGTGAATAACTTTTTCCGCCGAAAATTGTGGATGAAGAAATCTTTTTTTTGTCCATGCTTGAATATTCTTCTTCGGGAATTACGCCCGGAGAATCTATTAAAACAATTTCTTCTGAAAGTCTTACTTTCTGAACATTTTTTGTGAATCCCGCCTCCGAACCGACGCCGGCTTTTGAAGCGCCGGATAAAATATTAATTAAAGAACTTTTTCCTGTATTGGGGTATCCAATTACGCCGACTTTTATTTTTTTACTCTCGGAAAAAACAATTTTGTCTTTTTTTATTTCTCTTGGTTCTTTTTTTTCAATTTTTTTTGAAATTATTTTTATTAAATCTCTTAATTTTTTTATGCCGGTTCTGTTTTTACATGAAATCTGGACGCATGGAATCAGCCCCCGTTTTATTTCCTGAAGGTTTTTTTTACTTATTAAATCGGACTTGTTCAAAACGTAAATTATTTTTTTGTTTTGTTTCTCTATTTCCTCCTCGAGTTTTTTATTTCTTGTTTCGCCTGTGAATCTTGCGTCGAGGACTTCAAGAATGATGTCAGAAGAATCGATTATTCTCTTTGCAACTTCGGGATATTTTACCCGTTCACGTTTCATATTGTCTATACGGCGCGTTCTTCTCGAGGAGAATATATATTTTTTTCTCATGCTAAAAATAAGTTGAATGAGTTTAAGAATGTTTTTTAGATTTAAAAAAAAGCCCGTCCATGATTCGGCGTTGCGAACGAGTCGCTCGCTGCATTTTTTTTAGAAGAAAACGCAAATTCCGAGGGTTCGAATCAAAATAGCCCGTCCAGGATTCGAACCTGGGTCACCGGCTCCAGAGGCCGATATACTTGACCGCTGTACTAACGGGCTGAATTTATCTATAAAAATCAAAATTCTTGAAGCTTTAAAAAATTGAGCATTTTACCAATTTAGTTCTCTAGATAATGTAAAGGGGAAATTTATAAGGATCAATTGTTTATTCCTTAAATGAGAAAACCTTATGAAAAAAAGGTTGGAAAAATTGGCAATCTCAAGGTATGGATTGTTGATGGAAGTTATATAAGAAAAAATCTTGACGAAGAGTTTACAACTTGCGGGGAGCATTATGTCTTTCATTTTATTCCGAAAGATGAATTGTGGCTTGATCGTGAATTTGGAACAAAAGATGAAAAATATTATCTTGATTATATATTGACAGAATACAAATTTATGTCTCAGGGTTACTCATATGCCCGGGCCTGGAAAGAGGGGAATCTTGTTCAAAAAAGGGAAAGAGAAAAAGACAAGGAATTCAAGAGGCTGAAAAAATTAAAAGAAAAAGCAGATTATAAACTGGTGGACAAAATACATAAAAAATTATTAAAAAAATACAGTGACCATCTTAGAGTTTGGGTGGTTAATGGAAAAATTGTTCGTGATTTATTTTTTGTTGATTTTGTAGAAGGGGGGCACGATAAAGTTTATTCTTTCGTTCCTGCAGGGGAAATTTGGATTGACGACAACATTTCTCAAAAGGAAAGAAAATTTATTTTACTTCATGAATCCCACGAGAGATATTTAATGTCAAAAGGTTGGAACTACGACAAAGCTCATTTTTATTCAAGTAAGATTGAACACAAATATAGAAATAAAAAAGCCGGACTTGACAAAGCCCTGGAACTTAACATAAAGAGAAATGACCTTTTGATAAAAAAGAGAGAAGAAAGAGGATACATCCATCGCTGAAGTTAACTTTTTTATTTTGGATTTGAGACTCATAAAGTTTAAATATATATTTTAGGTATAAAACTCATGGCAGCTGCAAAAAAAGTTTCAAAAATTAAAGAGATAGAAGAGACGCTTCTTCAGGTGGGATTAAGGATTGCAAAACGGGGAGAAGGCGCTCTTTTTGTCGTCGGAGAAGTTGAGTATAAACCGTTAGTCGACCAGACGGTCCCTGCATTTTTAATTTCGAAGAATCCTAAACTTCTCGAGTCGCTTGCGTTAATGGACGGCGCGGTTATAATAAATTTTGACGGATTTGTTGAAGCTTACGGAGTCAGAATAAAATCAAAAAAAGTTTTGAAAAATTTCGGAACGAGGCACAGCGCGGCGATTAGTTCGGCGAAGGGAAATAATTTAGTTGTCGTTGTTTCCGAAGAAGACAAAAAAGTGAAAGTTTTAAGACGGGGAAAAATGGTTATGCAAATGGATGCTCTGCAAAAAGGCGTCGAAAAAAATGTTTCGAATGCAGTCAACGTTCTTGAATCTGTGGGCGCCGGAACAATCGGGACAATCGGGACGAGTATTTTAATTCCGACGATGGGAATAACTTTTCTTCCCGGAGTAATTTTATTCGGGTCGGTTTATTACCTTGGAAAAGCGTTGTCTAAGAAGTTTAAGTAATTATTTTATTTTCCAATAATCTACTCCACGACGGGATATATCTCTTTCAAGAATTATTTTTCCTTTGAAGGAAATTTCAATTAGTATGTTGTCAATTATATTTCGTAGACAGGAAAAGTAAACAGAGGGCATGGTTGAATTATTTGGATTGTCATAATAAGGGTACATTCTTGACCCATTTTCACTTTGATATTCAACTTTAAAACCAAACTTATAATCTTTAAGAGGAAGGAAAATTAAATCTTTGTCGCTCGAAAATTTTAAACCGTTTTGAAAAATAAATTTTAATTTTTTTCCGTCTAAATTTTCTACAATGGGGCTCATTTCAATTCCGGAAGTAAATGCAGGTCTTGCGAAGAAAAATAGATTTTCGTACTTTTCAATCGCAGAATTAAGGTTTTCAGAATCTTTTTCCAGTCTCATTAAATACTGAGTCATGATTACAATTTTATTTTTGATTCTTTTACCTTTTGAGAATGCTGGTTTAACTTTCCTTCCTGCAGACATTTAAAGCAGCAGTGATAAGTTCCGTCTTTACCTTTGATTCTTCCGGTTCCTTTGCATTCCGGACATTGTTCTGTGTTTTCCATTTCCAAATTAAGTTTTACTAATATTTAAATTCGATTGATTTTGAAAACAATATATTTTTAAGTTCAGCAAGGTTGATTTTTTTATTAAAGCCCCGATAGTATAGCTTAAGGAAACGCGGTTTTCCTGACGTTCAACCTTCCTTTGGCATGGAACTAAAACTTCCAAATTGCCTCCGACGGAAGCGTTTGTCTATCGCGGACAAGCCCCGATAGTATAGTGGCCAAGTACGCTGCCCTCTCAAGAAGTTTGGAAAAGAAGCGACCGAAATCTTGATGAAAGAAAAGGTCAAGCATCTTAATGCAACTTTCTTTTCAAAAACAAACAGAAATTCTGGAAAGCGAAAAGTTCTTTCGCACTTCAGAGAACGGCAGTAACCCGTGTTCAAATCACGGCCGGGGCGTATGAAAAAGAAACTTTCGGGCGGAGTCGTGCACGAATTACCGACGGATTTAGAAAACGTTCTTAATTCTTTTCCCAAAGCAAGAGACGAATGGGAGAAAATTACTCCGCTTTCGCGTAACGAATGGATTTGCTGGGTTGAGTCGGCGAAGAAACCCGAAACAAGAGAAAGAAAAATCGGGAGAGTCGCAACGGAATTAATGGAAGGAAAACACCGTCCGTGTTGCTGGCCCGGTTGCATCCATAGGACTGACAAGGCTGCAAGTCCTTCGCAGAAGTTTGTTTGGAAAGTGAAATAGTAAAAAATATTTGAGAAAATTATATTTTGTTTTATAATAATCCTTATAAAGTTTAAAATCGCTCTTTGATAATGAGTTGGTCGATAGTCAATTTGGTTAATACTGTCGAAGTTCCGTCTAAATGCGTGAGGGAACTTTTCGATAAACAAGAATATGATGGTCAGATATGGTATTCTAAAGATAGTGTTGTTTGCAATGGAAAACTTGTTTTTAATCCAGACCATCTGGAGCACATGGATTATGTTAACAATAAAAACGTCTTGGGAGTACTAAAAAAGTATAAAGTTAAGGGGGAAATTTGTTTTGGAAGTTTGGAAGGAGATAACAAAGGAAGTTTTTGGGGGTATAGTTTTGATGGAAAAGGAAATGTAAAAAAACTTGAAGGGAAAATACAATGGATTGAATCCAGAAATTTCTAAATTTTAAATGAGATAAATCTTCTTATTTTTTAGCACATTTAATATAAAAAATTATTTTTTAATTTTAACAATCGTTGCGTTTATTCTACTAATTTTCGTTTTTTAACACCAAGAATTATTTTTTAAGTTTAGCAAGTCTTTCCCTGTTTTCGATTCTCTGGGCTTCGCTTCTTTTTTTCCGCGCTTCTTTTTCCTCTTTAGACATTGGCTTTCTTCCGGAAATTCTACGTCGGTTCATTCCCTGTTGTTTGTGGTCTCTTAATCTTTTTTTTGCCATCCCAAATTCAACAATTTTGGGTATATAAAGTTTAATGAAGCTATTTTGATTTTGAATTCGGATGGAAAAGAAGTGGTTTGTTTATATTCTTGAATGCTCGGACGGCTCGTTTTACACCGGAACAACTAACGACGTCGACAAACGAATGAAAATTCACGCGTCGGGAAAAGGAAGTAAATACGTCCGGGAAAAAGGATTTAGGCAAATTTTGAAAACGAAGGAATGTCAAAGTAAATCCGAAGCGTGCAAGTTCGAATACGCAATCAAACGACTTTCCCGACGACAAAAATTGGACTGGTTTAATTAAAAGAGAATGTTCCTAAAGTTAATAAACTTAAAATTTATTTAAAACTAATGGATATTAAAAATCTAATGAAAGTTTTTTTAATTTTGGTAGTAATATGGTTAGTTGGCAATTTTATTTATCCAAAAATTCCTCTTGAATATAATTTTATTCCCTTACTCCTCCTAATTATATTTCTTGCTTTTAAAAATATAAAAAAGTCTCTTGTATGATTTCAAATTTAAACCTTTAATCTTTGGCAATTTTCAAAACCATTCATTTTATAAACTCCCCCAAATTTCAAATTGTGTAACAAATGGTTAGTAAGTCTTGAGCTTTTAATGTCTCTATCGACTTACGCTCAAGAATAATTCTTGAAGATTTTTTGTTGGTGTCAATTGTGAAAATTGGCTTAAAATATTAGGAATAGAAAATGGAAAAATTTGCAAAGTTAGGATTAAGTAAGCAGGTAACGGATGTCCTGAAAGAATTTGGTTTTAAGGAGCCATCGGAAATTCAGGAAAAAACGATTCCGCTAGCTCTTGCCGGAAAAGATATTATCGGCGGTTCAGCGACGGGAAGCGGAAAAACTCTTGCATTTGCGTCGGCGATTATTGAGAATTTAAAACCGAGCCGTCAGGTTCAGGCTTTGATTTTAACTCCGACAAGAGAACTTGCCGAGCAGGTTGCAAGTTCAATTAGCAATTTTGGAGCAAATAAAAGACTTAATGTTCTTGCGGTTTACGGAGGGGTTAACATCGAATCCCAAATAAAAAAACTTTTGTCGACGGACGTTCTTGTCGGAACTCCGGGGCGAATTCTCGATCATTTGAACCGAAGAACTCTAAAACTTGGGAAGGTAAAATTTCTTGTTTTGGATGAAGTTGATAGAATGTTTGACATGGGTTTTAGCCGTGACGTTGAAAAAATAATTCATGAATGCCCGAAGGAAAGGCAGACGATGATGTTTTCAGCGACGATTTCGCAGGACATTGATTACCTTGCTAAAAAATACACAAAAGACCCGGTTGAAGTTTCGGTTGAATCATTTGTCGACCCGTCGAAACTGACGCAATTTTATTACGACGTGCCGGACCAAAAAAAATTTTCCCTGCTTGTTAATTTGTTAAAACACGAGAACGCAAATTTAGTTATGGTTTTTTGCAACACAAGACGAAATGTCGATTTTGTCACCGAAAATTTAATTTTAAATGGAATAAATTCCAAGGCAATTCACGGAGGAATTGAACAAAAAAAGAGAATGAGAGTTCTTGAAGAATTTCATAACCACGGACTTGGGGTTTTAGTCTGCACCGACGTCGCTGCGCGTGGCCTTGATATAAAAGGTGTGAGCCACGTTTACAATTACGACGTTCCGGCCGACGCAAAAGATTACATTCACAGAATAGGACGAACCGCCCGGGCTGGAAAAGAAGGAAAAGCCGTGACGATTCTTGCAAGCAGAGATTACGAGAACTTTGGAAATTTAATGAACCGCATTGAATTAAAAATAATTCAGGAAGAAATTCCGGAACTAAGCTTTGTTAAAATGAGCGCCGGATTCGGGAGAAGAAAACAATTCAGAGGAAATTCCGACGGGAGAAGATTAAATTCCCGAAGAGGTTTTGGAAGAAGATATTAATTTTTTAATTTCAAAAAATATTTAAGGCGTTTTTACTTTAGTTTCGAGATGAGCGCCGGAAAAAATTTTCTTTTGGTTTTCGTTTCAGTGTTATTAGTTCTATCTTTATTTTCTCTTGGGATTCTTTGGAGTTTTCATATTTTTATTTATCCGCAGGTTTACGAAAAGGCTTTGGCTGAGAGCGGAGCTTACAATTCCATCAATCTGACGGACGTTCCCGGCGGAAGTTTCATAAAAATTCCCAACGGCGGAATTCCAGCACTCGTCGACGGGCTTCTTGAAAATACGCTTTCTTACCTTCGCGGGGACTCTTCAACGTTAAACCTCACTTTGGAAGTTGATTCAGGCAAACTTAACAAATTTTTTTTAGACAGCGCTTCCAATTTTAGAATTTGTTCGCCCGGAGAAAATCCGTTTAACGCAAGCGAGCCAAATTGCCGCCCGTCGGACATTAACGCCTCGGACTACTTAAATCAGGTTCTTGAAAAAAAGAATTTTACAATTCCCGACGGCGGAAAAGTTAATCTTGCGGACGTTTTCGGATTAAAAAACAGCGACACGGCCAAAATAAGAAATTACGTCGTGAATTACCAATATTTAATGTATGGAATTTTTTTTCTGGTTTTGATTTTTTCAGTTTTGATCTTTTTTATTTCTGATTCGCGAACAAGATGGAGCGGAATTGATTTTTTTCTTTCAGGAGTTCTTGTGTTTTTAATCAGTTCATTAATTTCTTCTTTTGCGTTTAACGCTGTCCTGAAAGAAATAGGCTTCGTTCAGAAAATTGCCGGCGAATTAATCGGCGTCTTTTTGTCGAGATTGAAAACTTATTCGTTCGTCGTTGGGGGAATTGGAATTATCGGCTTTATTTTATCTTTTTTTATAAAAAAGAAAATTCCGGAAGAAAAAAAGAAAAATAAGAAGGTTTAAAACTTTTGAATATTATAGATGAATATGAAAAAGACGGAACACCTGAAATTAAATTCAGTTAAGTTTGGAGTTTCAGGGGGAATTGTTTATTCTTTGTTTATACTTTTAATTTCAATTTTTTCAAATGTTTTTCCGTCGTGGGAAAACTTAATTTTTGAGTGCTACGGATTTTTCGGTTATAATGTGACTTCATTTTTAGGTTTTCTTTTGGGAATAATTTACAGTTTTATTGACGGGTTTTTAGTCCTGTTTTTCCTTTCATGGATATATAACCGGTTAAATTAAAAGTTATTTTCTACACTATATATTCTTATAAACAAAAAGCGGTTTATTTTTTTATGAAAGTGAGAATAAAGAAAAAAAATATGGACGGGATTGTCCGGCTCGAGAGTTCGTCTGAATTAAAAGAGATTGTTATAAAAGAAGATTTTCTAAAGCCGAAAAATACTTCCATCGAATTGTGTTTCAAGGGAAGGGAAAGCTCGGGAATCGTCGACCTTGGAATAAAAGAACTCGAGATAATAAACCGGGAAGTTGAAAAAAAGAAGCACATTTTTGGCGACGTTAAAATTATAAAGTTTGATAAATAGAATTATTTTTTTCTGATTGTAGATTTTTTATTCCGTGTGAAAAACAACGCGCCGACGGCCCAGATTACTGAGCCGATTAGATTGTAAAACATGTCGTAGATTGTGTCTTGATAAACGTCCATTACTTGAAGCGTTGATTTGAAATTTTCAACTCCGGTTATATGCACTCCTGCAAGAAGAAGACTAAACCATTTGTCTGCGAAATATTCTGCAATCTCCCAACATAATTCCCAGGACAAAAGCAGTGATACGGAAAATAAAATTAAAATTTTTTTGTTTTGAATCTTTTTTTCAAAAATGAAATAAAATAAAGTACAAACAACGAAGGGCGAAAGTAAATGGATTATTTTGTCAAAATTAGGAACAATATAAAAAAGTCCAAGAAATAATTCTCCAAAAAGATTTGCAAGAAAAATTATTAAAATTCCTATATAAATTCCTTTTGGAACTTTTATTTTATAATAAATAAAGACTGCTAAGATTAATTCAACAAACCAAAATACAGACCTTCCGGGAATATGAAACAAATCCCAAACCCCAGAGAAGAATATAAATGCCCATATAAAATAAATAATATAATTCCAGATTTTGTCTTTATTCATTTCTTTAATAAAAAAATTTTGTATAAAAACTTAATGGATAGTATCATCTTATGAATTTTTCGTAAGATTAATAAACATTTTTTATATTCTATCTGAAATGGTGAATATATTTTCTTTTAATGATTTACTGGCTTACGCTCAGGTTCATGGATATTTCTTAATCTTCTTGATTATGATCGTCGAGGGACCGATAATGACTGTCGCTGCGGCTTTTGCGGCGTCTTTAGGTTATTTCAATATTTGGGTCATTTTTATTCTTTCAGATGTTGCGGATTTAGTGTGTGATTCCCTTTTTTATTTTATTGGTCACGTCACAAGAAAAAAATTTCTGGACAAATATACAAAACTCTTTGAAGAGAAATCTTACCTTCATAAAATTGAGGAGAAATACAGGGAGCACCCCGGAAAAACAATTTTTTTATTAAAAATGTCTCCGTTCGTTACGCCGGGTCTTATGGCGGCAGGGGCGACAAAAGTACCATTAAAAAAATATATTTATTGGAATTTAGTAAATAATATTCCCCGAACGATTTTTTTCGTCGGCGCCGGTTATTACTTTGGCATTTTTGCAAAATCAATTTTGCATTATTACAATAACATAAGCTATTATGCTTTTGCGTTAATCATTTTTATTTTAATTGTTTATTTTGGATGGAAAAAACTTTCCGGCAGGTTTCTTGAATACGATGAAGACGGAAAAAGAATTTTTAAATTCAGAAAGAAAAAATCTATTTGAAGTAAATATTCTTTTCTTGGATACGAAATTTATGACCAAGTATAATTCTCGCATTCATATAAAAATTTGCAAAAAATAATTTCCAAAAGCCGATTTGGTTGAATCTCCTTGGAGAGACTAGTGCATTTCCTGGAGAGTTTAGGACTCTAAATTTGTATCCTCTTTGCACAGCCTTTTTGGAATATTCTGAGTCCTCCCCAAATTCAAGTTTTCCAAATCCCCCAATTTTTCTGTGAACTTCCGAGGTTGACATCATATAATTTTGCATGAATGGTCTTTTTCCATTCTGTGAAAATTTCATTATGGTGTTATATATTAAATAAAGGGCGGACATTTTAATCTCATTTGATTTTTTAAACTCTTTTTTGGAGTCATCATAACTATACATCTCTGTCGTTGCAACATCTAGTTCTCTTTCTTTGAATTCCCTAACGGACTTTTCGATGAAATTTGTCGTCGGCAAAACGACGTCCGCATCAATAAAAATTAAAACTTTTGCCCCCCTTTTTATTGCCTCTTTTGCGCCAATGTCTCTTGCTACCGCCGGAAGCCCGCCTCTGGTAATTACCGCCCCGTATTTTTTTGCAATTTCTCTTGTATCGTCGGTCGATTCGGCGTCGGCGACAAAAATTTTGAATTTTTTAAAAGTTTGATTTTTTAAAGAAGTTAATAAGTTTGGCAAATATTTTTCTTCATTTTTAGCCGGAATAATTACTGCAACTTCCATTTTGAGAGAAATCTTTTGACATATTTAAATTAAACGGATTTTAAATTAAATTTTTTCAAAGATGATTTTTCTATTAAATGTTTTACTCTCGTCGAGGGTTTGCATTTTTTTGTACCAAAATTTGTAAGGTCTTACTAATATTTGGGAAATTAAGGAAAAGACGATTTCAATTCCAATAAGTTCCAGGTAATTTTTCAAAAACGAATTACTGTTAAATACCATGGCGGAGATTACAATTGCACAAATTAGAAAATAAATTCCTCTTAAATAAGAGATTGGGAAAATTTCAAAAATCCATTTTTCATTTCCATACCACCAAACATTTTTTCTTTTGAATTTTTTAGACCCATAGTAAGGATTAAACTGGAACCATAAAAAATCTTCAATAATTAAGAAAATTAACCAAACGATAAGAATATTTATTTCGTTAAATAAATTCCATGGAGTGTTCAAGAAAAAAATCACATGAAACGAGGCAAGAGTAAATAAGAGCATCATTAAGTGATATCCTGACAATGGTTTTTTAGTGAGATTGTAAAACGCCGACGACACCCCGGATTTTTTGTACCACGTCGGAAGTTTACCGGCCCATCCGTTTTTCCCCTCGATTTCGATTTCCCAAAGCGCAAAAATTAGTGAAAGTAAAAAGATAAAGACCGCTGTGAGGGCAATTTCCATTCATTGAATTAAACAGTAACATTTATAAAATCTTTGTGGCTGGTAAAAAAATGAAAAAGGTGATGGTGGTTTTTGTTCTTGCATTTCTTTTAATCGGAGTTCTTGGCTTCGCGCACGCCGACGGCGGCGAGAACGTTAATGTTAACGCCGGCGCAAATGCAGAAATTCACGGCGGTTCGGCAAACGGTTCGGGTTCTGCAAACATTTCTTCTAATGATTCTCACGAAGGAGATCAAAACAAATCTATGAACCAGGAGAAGGAACAAAGTCAGGTTTCTTCAGAAGACGAAAATCAGAGTCACGTCGAAGACAACAATCAAACGGAAACTGAGACGGAGACCCATTATCATTTCAAAAGTCAGGACGGACAAGAATATGAAATTCAAATTAAGACCAAAACAAAAAACGGACAGGAGACTGAAAGTTCGCAGGAACTTAATTTTCACGGATACAATGTTTCTTCGGATTTAAAAATTCACTTCGAGGATGATGGAAACGAGAGCATGTTAAAAGTTAATCTTTCTGATGGAGAGGAAAGGGCTGTGAAAGTTTTACCGGACGTTGCTTCTCAGAGGGCGATTGACGTTTTTAACAGCAAAAACGTGACGGTGGTTTTGAAGCAGGTCGGAAACGGGACGAACGCAAGTGTTGTTTATGACGCCAGAACAAATAAGACCGTTGCTATTCTTGGAATTTTCAAAGCAAATGCGGAGATTCAGGCGCAAATAGATTCTGAAACCGGAAACGTTTTGAATGTGAATAAACCATGGTGGTACTTTTTGACTTTTGGTTCAGGAAATTTACAGGTTCCCGCTAGCGAAACTGCCAACGCTTCATCAAATGAAAGTGTTAACGTTTCAACAAACGCAAGCGCTTAAATTTTTCCAAGAAATTCTTCGTAATTGTTAGCTGTTTTAGAATTAATGAGATGGTTGGCTTGAACTGATTCCTCGTCGTCGATAACAACCTTTTTTGAATAAAATTTGTTTTCGGTCTTTTTATGCGGGTTAGAAACTAAATTCTCGAGTAATTCCGGGTCGATTAAATCATTTACCTGAATTGTCGATTCTCCACTTGGAATGAAAATCTCCGAATAAATAAGATTTTGAAAATGGTTTCTAATACTCTCTTCCTCGGGGCATTTTAAATTATTGTACTGGTCGGTATATCTTTCAAAAAAATCTATTTCATTTATACTATTTCCCTCCATTTTAGAAAGAGCGTGGCCCCAATCATTTTCATAAATTGGAATTTCATCCATAAAAGAATATCTTATACAAAACATGATTATGAGATGAATAGCAAATTTATAAATTTATATTTTAAACCTTGTAAATAAATTTATCGATTAATTTTACAGCTTCTCTTCTTTTCTTTTGATGGACAGCGAGAAAATCATTTATTTTATCTATTAGAATTTTTTTAACTTCTCCTGAAAGCAACTTTCCAGACGAATAATCTTCATAAATTTTTTTAAGTTTTTCGTCGTCAAACTCGAAGTATTTGAGCCACTGGCATGCGACGTCGACGTCGACGTTTCCGCCAAGTTTTCGATGTTCTTCAACGGTGTCACGACCTCCGCTAAATGCATATTTGTTAATTTTTCTTTTTACTTCAGACGGCGAATCGGTCATAAGAATTGCGCTGCCGGGATTGCTTGAAGACATTTTGCCCTCGGTTCCTGTAAGGGGAACCATAAACTTTGAGTGGATTATCGCCGGTTTTTCGTGTCCGAGCTTTTCAACGACGTCGCGACTTAGACGGAAATGAACGTCCTGGTCAATTCCAAGAGGAATTAAACACGGTCGGTTTTCGTTTCTTAAAATATTCGGTAAAAAAACCGGAACAGTCTGCATTGCAGTGTAAAAAATACTTCCGATGTTGTTTGAGTCGGTAAAACCGAACGCCGCTTTTATAGACGAGAAAGTTATTTTTTTTGCGACTTTTATCGCCTCGGGATAAATTATTCCCGCGTGTTTTGTGTCTATCAAAAAATGCGTCTTTTTCGGGTCGAATCCCAAGGCGATTACGTCAAGCATATTCTCGTAAGTCCATTTTTGAATTTCGTCGTAACTCATATTTTTGTATAAAAATTTTTCGTCGTCGGTAAATTGAAACCAAAGTTCGACGTCAAACTTTTCCTGAAGCCATTTTGTGAATCTCCATGTCGAAATGTGTCCGAGGTGAATCGGTCCTGAGGGCCCGCAACCGGTGTATAAAAAAAACTTATTACCTTTTTTATATTCGTCTAAAACTTTTTTTAAATCTCTGTAAGCAAAAAAAATTTCCCGTTTAAGATAAGGGTGAAGCTCTCCCGTAATTTTTTGTATTTCTGACAAAACTTCCGGAGTAATTTTTTTTACACCGAATTCTTTTATTAATTTGTCATAGTCAATTTTTCCCTCGACTTCATAAGGATTCACTTTTTGTTTCATTTACGAGCAAGGTTTGAATTCTATTTAAAGATTTTGAAACCGATTTTTGACCACCATACATTTTATAAATAATTTCTTCCTGAATTTAGCAGTAAAAGGTGAAAAAATGAATAAAACTTTTGGTGCTTTTGTTTTGGGATTGTTCTTAGTTTCCTTTGTTTCTGCAACCGTCACTTTCAGCGTCCAGCCAAAACCGGTTTATAATTTCGGCGATAAAATTAATGCAACAATTGACTTTGTTCCGACGCCAAACTTCGAAGAGGTCGTTTCGGTTTATTTAAAATGCAACCTGGGCGACTCCGAAATTTACAGGGAATTTTTGTCAATCAGCGAGGAAACACAGAAAAATGTCGTCGCCCCGGTCACTGATTCTCTTGTCGGAATTTCTTCGGGAAACTGTTTCTTGGGAGTTTATTCCGGGAACGATTCTCTGGCTATTTCAAAAACTTTTTACATTTCAAATAAAATAAACTTGGATTTGACAAATTTCGGAACTTCTTTTGACCCCGGACAAAAAATAAATTTAAGCGGAACTGCAATGAAAGAAAACGGACAAAATTTAGATGGTTCTTATGAAGCAAACATAAACGGGAACAGTATTCTTGGAGATGTAAAAGACGGGGAATTTTTTGTTCCTTTTACACTTCCGAGTGATTTTTCCGCGGGCGCTCATTCGATAAATGTCAGCGTTTATGAAAAAGATTCTTCGGGAAAGGTTATAAATTTCGGAAATAAAATTTATTTTTTAAAAATAAATCAGCTTCCAACAAACGTCGAAGTTATTTTAGATAACGATACTGTTTTTCCGGGAAATTCAATCGGCGGGAAAGTTGTTCTTCACGATCAAAATGGTAAAAGCATTTCGAATTACGATGCGTATATTGCAGTGAAGGACTCTTCAGGAAATATTATTCAAAAAATAACTTCAAAAACGGACGAGGTTTTTAATTATAAGGTAAATAATTCTCAGGCTCCGTCGTCGTTTACCGTTTCGGCGTACGCAGGAGGTCTTGTAAACAGCGCGACTTTCGAAGTTCCTGAATATAAGAAAATTAATTATGAAATTTTGAACGACACTCTTGTACTTACCAATTCCGGAAATGTTTTTTATAACGGAACTTTGAATGTGACTATAGGAAACAGCGTCGTCGAGGTTCCATTTTCACTTAAAGTCGGGGAGTCCCAAAAATACGCAATAAGCGCCCCTGATGGAAGTTACAACGTTTTAGTCGGCGACGTTAACAGAACTTTGTCCTTGTCCGGAAATGCAGTGGGAGTCCAAAAAATTAGCTCCGGAAACACTGAACTTAGTCCTCTTGTTTGGACTGTTTTAATTCTTTTACTTCTTATAGGGGCGTATCTTGCATTTAGAAGAGAGCGTAAAAAACGTTCCATTGCAAGAGCGAGTCTTCCGTTCAATGCGGTCGTCGGAAAAAAACTTCTTGTCGGAAAAATTAAAAAAGATATTTCTGAAAGTATGCAGGAAGGAAATAATTCTTCTTTGTCGTCGGGGGATTTAGGAAGTTTAACTTCGGGAAGAAAGGCCGAACTTTCGCTTTCCATCACCGGAACAAAACAGAACGCTTCGATTGGCTGCCTTTCAATAAAAAATTATCCGGAAATTAAATCCGGTGAAGGCAACGTCCGGGAAACGCTTCTTGACATTCAAAAAGTTGTCGAAGGAAACAAAGGTTTTGTTTATTCTTCGGGAAACTATTTGTTTTTTATATTTGCCCCTCTGTTTACAAAGACTTTCAAAAATGAGGGAACGGCGACGTCGGTTGCACAAAAAATAAAGGAAATTTTAAATTCCCACAATAAAAAATTTAAGAAAAAAATAGAATATGGAATTTCATTAAATTACGGCGGAATAATCACGAAGTTAGAGTCCGGAACAATTAAATTTATGAGTCTTGGAACTTTAATGACTTCAGCCAAGAAACTTTCAAACACCTCAGAAGAAGGGATTTTTATTTCTGACAAATTTAAAGAAGTTTTGGGTGAAAAGGTAAAAGGAGAACCGGTCAGCGTCGGAAATTTCAAGGCTTACAGACTTGAAAGCGTTGTTGATAAAAATAATCATTCAACTTTCATAAAAGGGTTTATGGCAAGGCAGGAAAAGGAAAGGGCAAAAACTTCCGAAAAAGAGAAGCAGGAAAAGTCGGCGCCAAAGGAAGAATTAATTGAAGGATTGGATCTTGATGAGGAAATTTAATTTTAATTATTTGAAACAGCGGGAGTATTAATTTTATTTGTTAGTTTTTCTTGATTTTCTTGGTTTTTTCTTTTCTTTTTTTATTTCTTCTTCAATTTCTTCTTTTACAATATTTTTTATTTCTTCTTTAGTTACAGCTTTTTCTTCAGTTTTGTTTTTTGGTTTTTCCTGTTCACTTCTTCTCGAAATAAAATTTATCTTTCTTGCAATTATCTCCCCCCATTTAAATAAATTAAATCCGACTCCGAGTGCGATTAAAATAATTCCGATTATTAAAGACAAAGTAAAAACCTGAGACGACGACGTGAAAAATGCGGGAAGAACCTTGAAGGGAAATAATCCGGATAAAAACGAGAGGAGCCAATTAATTTGTGTGAGGGGAATTACCGAAACAATGAGCGCAACTCCGGAGATAATAAACGGAAGATGTTTTCCTTTTGCAAACAGAAGCAACAACAAAAAAATTCCAAGTGAAATTAAAATCGACGTCTGAAAATTTTTCCCCCAATAATCCATCGAACTTTTTGACAAAAGAAAATACCGCTGGTTTTCATTTTTCAGGCAGTCTAAAAACGCGCAGGTATAGTTTTTGTAATAAATCAACGGAACGGTTTTGTTGACCAAATAGTCGACAGTTGTTTTTTCCCCGTCGGAAATTACGCTGCACGGAACCATAAATTCATTTTTTTCGAAGGTGAAGTTTACCTGGTTTGAAACTGCACAGAAATTTTTTTTTGACTGATAACTTTTTATCAAGAGACTCATCTCCCCCGAAGTCTGCGCCGATTCGACGGTTATATTTTTTAAGGACGGTTCGACGTGGTTATAATTCAAGGACCAATTTAAAACCAGAAAAAGGTTTGAGAAAAAAAATGCTATAAAAAGTAAAAGAGTAAGTGTTAAGACCGTCGTCCCTCTTAAAAATCCCATACTTCATTAATGGCATCCCCATTTATAAAATTATTCGGGACACTCGAAACGTATTTTCTAAAAAGAATTATATAAAAAATAATAAAATAAAAATTTAGTTAACTATTTTGTTGCGTTGGTCGACTGTGTATTTTCTATTGTCTTATTTGTATTAGGGTTATACGGCACCAAATACAATGTCTGGTTTCCAATAGGAATCGCCACGTAACCTTGTGTCTGAAGTTCAGGAATCAATATTTGTGATATGAATAGATTCGCACCTTCAACTTGTTTTTGAGCGGCAAAGTTATTTATCGCCGACGATATAACCGTAAGGTAAGCGACAATAATCACTAAAAGTACAACAACCGCAATCAAAATTTTCACAACCAATCTTGTTCTATCCTTTTCGTCTCTCATTTTTTTATTAACCTCCTTATCTATTTAAATTTACCCCCTGTTTGTTATTTCCAGGAGCGTGTTTATATCTTTTAATTTGACCCCGTCCGGAATAATTGCTTTTACTGATATTATGTCCCCTTTATTGAAATTGATAATTCCCTCTCCGACGGTGTTATAATTGGAGAGAGCACCCGTTTCACTTAAATCAAATGTGTTTCTAAATCCAATCACCTGGCCATTTTTGTAAATTACAATTTGAGCAACATTTCCCGGCGAAGAGTTTTCGACTTCAAGACTCGTCGAGATTCCGGTTATACTTCCGTCTCTTATCATTACGTATCCCTTATCTTCTGCACCGCTGACTCCCGCTGCCGACTGCAAAAATTGAGAACTTGACACTTCTCCTGCAAGACCTAAATTAAGAAGTACCTTTCCTACAAAGTTTTGGAGTTCTTTTTTAAACTCAGTTTGAGACGCAGTTATAACATAAACCGGACTCGCATTGTTGACGTCGATTTGATACATTGCAAGGGTCGTGTTGTCTATGTTTTTAATATTCACTTCGTCCGGGAGGCTGTTAAAGTCAATCTGTTTCACACCTTGAATTTCACTTTCCGGAATTCCTTTTTTTTGAGCAACACTTTTTACGAACTGTTCGGTGTCTCCTGTAACAGTTGCTCCAATTGAAGAATTTTCTGCAACAACACCCCCAACTAGGAGAATCACTATTGCCAAAGCAAGAACTATTGAAAACCTCTTCATTTTATATTTACTTTAGTTAAAGGGATTATTTAAAGATTACTTTTATATAGTTTTACTTACATATTGAATTATGGAGAAAGTTGTTGCAGTACACGATGGAAAGTTTCACGCCGACGAGGTTTTTATTCTTGCTAAAACAAAGGAAGCAATAATTAAATTAACTGAGATTGCGTTAAAAAATAAAGAAAAATGAAAGCTATAGTTATCAGTCTTGGCGGAAGCGAAATAATTCCGGATGGCGTGAATTACAAATATCTTGAGGAATTCAAAAAAGTTATTTTGAAACAGCTGAAAAATTACAAAATTGTTATTGTCTGCGGAGGCGGAAGTGTTGCAAGAAAATATATTGAGGCCGTCAGAAAAAGCGGGGGAAATCTTTTTCATCAGGCGCTTGTCGGAATAAATGCAACGAGGGCAAACGCCAGATTTTTGTCTTACTTTTTTGGGTTTGACCCGGAATGGGGAATTCCTCATAAGATGAGAATTTTAAAGAAATATTTAAGAAAAAGAAATCTTGTCATTTGCGGAGCCCTCGAATACCGGCCGGACCAGACGTCCGACTCGACCGCTGCGACGATAGCATCAAAACTCGACGCTGATTTTGTGAACCTGACCGACGTCGCCGGACTTTACGACCGCGACCCGAAAAAATTTCGAAACGCAAAGTTAATTTCCCGAATTTCGTGGGAAGATTTTGACAAAATTGTTAAAAAAATAAAATTCAAGCCCGGACAGCATTTCGTTCTCGATCAGACGGCGTCAAAAATAATAAAATCTGAAAAAATAAAAACTTTAATTATGAAAAATGTCAAAGAACTTGACAAATTTTTTAGAAATGAAAAATTTACGGGGACGGTAATTGAAGGATAACATGGGAAGGATAAAATGGTGAGAATTGTTTTAACGGAAAAAAATTTTAGTAAGTTAAGGGATGAAATTAAAAAACATAATGGGGATGAAATTGTTTTTTCATCCGAGGATGATGAACTAAACCGAAAAGTTGCGGAAAAACTCGCCGTCGATATTCTTGCAATTCCGCTTTCCGGACGAAAAGATTTTTCAAAGCAGAGAAATTCCGGGCTTAACGAAGTCGTCGCGCGGATTGTGAAAAAGAACGGAATTAAAATTGGAATTTTTCTTGATGAAATTATTTTTTCAAAAGAAAAAGAAAAAATTATTTCCAGAGTCAGACAAAATATAAAACTCTGTAATAAAAATAAAATAGAAATGATTTTTATTGAAGGGAAGGAAAAAAGAAATTCTGTTCTTTTGAAGTCGCTCGGTTCGACGCTCGGAATGCCGACGTGGATGACGAAAAAAATTTAGTGAATCACTCGCAGTAAATCTTCCGGCGAAATTGTGTTTATCAGGTTGTGAACTCTTCTCGAAGCCTCATTTTCTAAATAATTTCCAGGAAAATTTGAGTAAAGCCAGTACTTCCCTTCTTTGTTTTTTTCAAAGGCATTTTTCAATTTCTCCGGAAGAGAGAATCTCCAGCGGATAGTTTCATTCATTATTTGAGACATTTTTTTGTCGGGAAGATATATTTTTTCATCTACAAGACAATTATAATCTTCTTTTGAAATATATTTTTTCATTGCCTCCTCAGTTGAAATTTTTCTCATTCGGGAAATTGTTCTTAATGGAATTTTATAACTATAATGAATTATATTCACTAAAATACTTTCGTGTCTGTCTTCTATCATTTTAAATTTATGAATAAAACCTTTTTAAAAATTTATGTTTTTCAATTAACCTGAAACAAAAGTACATCCGTATGCAGTTTGCCAGACTTCGAAATAATTTCCGGATTTTATATTCGTATTTTTTGAGTTCACCCTAATGTAAGAGTTGTCCGCAGGATTATCCGGATAAACAAATTCTAAAATTTTCAAGCATCTCGTTTCGTTACTTCCCGGGAAAATTATGTTATAGTTTACGTAATTTATTGTCCCTTTAACTTTGGGTAAATTGTTGCTGTCAAAATATTCTCCTAAATTAAACGGCCAAATCGACGCCACCGTTCCGTTGAGCGCCGCGGTTTCCGGGATACACGTTCCGTTGCTGCAGATTTTTCCCAAAACGCAGTCTGAATTCTGGGTGCATTCGACGGGTGTGAAACACTGTGGATTTCCGGTACTTGCACTGCAAATTTGCGTTCCCGAACAGTTTTGAAGTGTGTCGGTCGTGACGTTTGTTTGACAAATATTGTTAATGCAGGAGTAATTTTGATAATTTTGAACTATTGATTTTGAAGGAGTTGACGAATCACACGACGGGAAACCGACGTAACCGCTTGTTCCACAGGCGCTTGAAACATTTTGAGGAGTGCAGGGTATTTGACTGGATTTACACTGTCCGCCAAAACATGTGTCGGGCGAAACGCACGTCGATTTGGGATAAGAATTTGTTGATTGGCTGCAAAATCCCGAGATACATTGGTAAACTGTTTTATATTGAAGAATAAGCTGAGAGTTTGAAGCGGAGCAAAATTCAGAGCCGGCAACCCACGTGTCGTTTCCGCAATCCGCATTAATTGTACATTGTTTTTGAGGAGGAGTTGGAACTGTTGTATTCTGGTCTTTTAAACTGTAAGAGTTTGTTGACGAGGAGGAAACAACATCGGCTCCGTTTCCGGCTTTATAGACGGGGGCAACTGAAATTGTTTTAATGTCTGTTAAATTTAAAATGCTGCTTCTTGACAAATTAAGAGTGTATGTTCTTGTCGCTAATTCAGGTAAACCCTCCGGAATATTGACTGTAAAAACATCCGAATTTTTGCTGTCCTCGACGATAAACTTTAGCTGAGTCACGTTAACGTCCTGAACGCCCGGGTTTCTTGTTACTTTCACCGTTGCAATTCCTGTCGACTGATTCACGAGTGCGGAATCTATAACGACGTCGGCCGCAATTTTCCCAAGTGAAATTCCGGTTGAACCCTGTATTAAAAAATTATTCACGGCAAGCCAGATTCCCGCAAGCGCCGCAAGAATTAAAAGTATTATAAGAATCGTCGAGACGACCTCTGAAAGACCTCTTTTACTATTCATTATTTTTAAAGAATGTTCTATTTTATAAATTTATTTAATAACAAATTGTTGATTTAAAAAAGAGATAGAAATCTTTTTTAAGAAGCAAATGTTTTCAGGTTGATGAAAAAACTTGTTGAATCACTCAGCATAAACGAGAAAAAAATTTTGCCCTATCTGGAAGAGAAAGGAATTTCAGAAATATGCAAAAAATCAAACCTTGACAAAGTCAGCGTCCTAAGAGCGCTTGAATATTTATCCAACAAAAAAATTATAGAATTCGGAACGGAAAAAAAACGAATCGTCGACGTCGGAGTGAACGGCGCATTTTACAAAAAGAAGGGGCTTCCTGAAAGAAGGCTGCTTTTGTTTCTTAACGAGAAAAGAATAATTCCCCTGAAGGACGCGGAGAAGTCCTCCGGATTAAGCCCGGACGAATTTAAAGTTTCTCTTGGAGTTTTGAAGGGAAAGGCTTTTATTGAAATTAAAAACGGAAAAATAATTTTAAATGCAACAAAAGAAGAAATCGCAAAAAAAAGTCTTGAGGAATTATTTTTGGAGTCTTTACCCGTCGAGGAAGACGAACTTACGCCCGAAGGGCAATTTTCCCTGAAGAGTTTGTCCAAGAGAAAAGAGATTGTGCAGGTTGATGAGAGGAAAAAATTTTCCATAAAAGTAACTTCTCTTGGAAGAGAAATAATGAGCTCGAAAGAAATTTCAAAAGAGTTAATTGAGCAGATTACGCCTGAAATTCTCAAAAAAGAACAGAACTGGAAAAACAAAAAATTCAGAAGATACGACGTTAGTCTTGAAGTTCCGAAAATAAACGGCGGAAAAAGACATTTTGTAAATTCCGCGATTGATTACGGGAAAAGAGTTTGGCTTGACATGGGGTTTCAGGAGATGGGCGGGGACGTGATACAATCAAGTTTTTGGAATTTTGACGCTTTGTTTACTGCGCAGGACCATCCGGTAAGAGAAATGCAGGATACATTTTTTTTAAACAGGAAGGGGGAGCTTCCCGAAAAAGAAAAAATTGAATCAGTTAAAACCGCCCACGAAAAAGGAGTTGCGGGAAGCAAGGGGTGGAATTAT
>DAIENA010000060.1 GCA_027341315.1 archaeon
TGGGAATTCCCGTCTTAGAATTTCTTCAAATTCAAGCTCGAAGGCCTCTCCTTGTGTTTGTTGGGATCCTTGTCCCGCTTTTCTTTGAGCTTCATCGAGTGATTTTTTCAAGTCTTCGATAACTTTATCTTTTTCCAGATTTTTTAAGTGGTGCTTTTCCTCTTCTTCTTTTAATATTTTTTCTTCTATTTTTTTTCTTTTCAATTTTTCTTTTTCATCAAAAGAAGGCAAGGATTCAATTTTTTCTTTAACTTCAGCAGGTTTGGAGATTTCAATTTTTTCTTTTAAAGGTTTTATTTTTTGGATTTCCTGCTTAGCTAAAAATTCTGCCTTTTGTTTTAATTTGATTTCTTCTTTTCTTTTTTCTGATTCTAATTTTCTCTTATTATCTAAATTTATTTGCATTCTTTTTTCTTCGGCTCTTTTTTTCTTTTCAATTTCTCTTAACATCCTTTTCTTTTCTTTTATCTCTTTATATCTTCTGAAAAATTTCTTAATTCTTGCAATGTTCTCTTTATGTTTCTCTTTTCTTTCTTGTAACGTTTTTTCATATTCATATTTTTCCTTTAACTGTTTCTTTTTGTTTTCAGCAATCCTTTTTTTCTTTTCAATTTCTCTTAATATCTTTTTTTCTTCTCTTCTCTTTTGATATTTTTTAATTATTTTTTTAATTTGTTGAATCAAAGTTAT
>DAIENA010000061.1 GCA_027341315.1 archaeon
TAGCACAAATGCATAATCTGATGAGATTTGAGTCACACCCATTAACTCATCTCCTTGTTTTTTAGAATATCTTTTTGAAATAAACTTCTGCGCTTCAGTTTTTGCCCGTCCATATTTTTGCTCCTCTTCAGTAATTACGCCTTTAATATGTTCAAATTTATCAACCAAATATTCATCTGTGTTTTTGTATTGACCTATGATTTCCTCAACCACCTTTGAAATATCATTTCCACCAAGTAGATAAAAATTGTCCAGACTTCTTCTTGTCAAACGCCTTAAGATATATCCCTGTTCTTTATTTGAAGGATAAACTCCTGAGGAAATAATAAACACAGCGGCAACAAAATGGTCCGCAACAATTCTCATTTCTTTTTTATTTTCAGAATATGTTTTTGATGTTGAGTCTTCAATACTTTTAATAATTGGAGCAAACAAACTTGTTTCAAAAATATCTTGTTTGTTCTCTGTTGCCGCAACAAGGCGCTCCAACCCTCCTCCAAAATCTACATTTTGCTGCGGTAATTTCTCAAATCCTTTATCGGTTTTAATAAATTGCATAAAGACCGAGTTACCTATTTCAAGATACCGTCCGCAGTCGCAATTCACGTGACATTCTTCTCCAAATTTAGGGTCATGTTCTGTTCCGAAATCATAAAAAAC
>DAIENA010000062.1 GCA_027341315.1 archaeon
TGATCACTAATTAACTAATTAACTAATTAATCATTTAAACCATTAAAATATGATTAACTAACTAATTTAATTAAATAATCTAGAAAACATGATTAATCCCATTAATTAATTCAATTAACAATTTAAATAATTAATTGGACAATTGACAAATTAATTAATCAATTAAAACAAGTCAATTAACTAATTAACTAATTAATTGACCAAACAAACTAATTAATCAAATAATTAATCACCCAATTAACTTAATTAGCTAATTAAATCAATTAATGAAATAAAATAATCAAAAATTGCAACTCACTGTAAAAAACGCCCACCTTGGCAGGTGTTTTTACAGTCTAGTCCCCGAAGGGATTAGACTGACAGTGACCCAACTCGAATTAATTTTTTAAACTAATTAAAACCTAATTAAACTACTTAAATGTCTAATTAAGCAACTTAATGGATTTTTGAATACTCACCCGTCCCTCGAGAGCCTTCCCGCGACGAGGTGAAGCCTCCTCCTCGGCGGTCACCTCTACC
>DAIENA010000063.1 GCA_027341315.1 archaeon
ATAACTTTTCCTGTAAACTTTCCCCAAATGTCGCTAAATACATTTGCTGAAACAAAACTAAACGACAAAAGAAGGACAATTCCAAAAACTAAAAATAAATTTACTCCCTCTTTCTTCATTCCTAAGACAAATCTAAAAACTATTTAAATATTTCTGTAATTAAAAACTTTAATTTCTCCGACGGCATATGAAAATAAATTCATATACAAAAATTTACTCAATAACAAAACTTGGAAAAACGATTCTTGAAGAGGCTAATTAATTTAATGTCCGAAAAATAAATTTGCAAGCGTCGAGACTATGAACGACAAAAACATTAATGAAAAAGAGTGTTTCACTCCTGCTTTAAAATTTCCTTCCGAAAGTTTTCCGATGGTAATTCCCGTGAAAAATCCCTGAACTAAAATTAAATAAAGAAACGCGTTGGCAATTTCCCCCTGAACCGCCATCGGGTCAATTGCCGAAAGATTCGTTCCGACACCTAAAGATCCGCTTACACTGCTGATTCCGGAAA
>DAIENA010000064.1 GCA_027341315.1 archaeon
AGCAGCAAATACTCTAGAAAAAGTAGTTTTTCCACTTTTATTACAACCATAAATTAAATTGAACCGTGAAAAATCGGGGGTTTCACTATGCCAATAGAAATCACGAAATATTCCAAATTTTTTAAGTTTTGATACTTGCTTAAACATAGTTATTTTATGCTATTTTTAAAAATGGCTAAGACTTTATCCATTTATTTAAATTTCTACTTTTCCGCCGGCTTTTTTGACTTTCTCCGCAGCGCTTTTTGAAATAGGCAATTTAATTGTTAACGAAACCTTTAGTTCTCCGTCTCCTAAAATTTTAACTCCGTATATTTTTGCTTCTTTCTCGTCGACAATATTATGGGAAATTAATGTTTTTAAATCAACAATGCTATCTTTTTTAAGAAGGTTTAAAACTTTTACGTTAACAACGATTGGTTTTTTCTTAAATACTTTATTCTTTCCTTTCCCTCTTCTAAACGGGAGTCTTTTAATCAGGGGAAGTGCACCGCCTTCAAAAGAC
>DAIENA010000065.1 GCA_027341315.1 archaeon
ATCCGCCGCCTCTCATGTGTTGCACGGGTGGATGCCAACTCCAACGGGATTTAAGGGTAATTTTAATGCAAAACAGAAAATAATCAAAACGAACCAAAGATATTGTCGCTCAAAAAGAATAAAAATTAAAGTTCCGAGTTCCCGCTCCGGCATACCCGCGTCCCGGGGGGTAGGGGTACCCGTCCGCACTGGGAGGGGGGGGCGGCACTAAGGGTAGGACAAATTGGTAAGTTATGGCACGTAAGCGCATATCGACCTGAGCTTAATTCTTCCTTACGTCATACCCCCTCGGCCAGCCGCCTCTCATGTGTTGCACGGGTGGGGGCCAACTCAAACGGAATTTAAGGTAATTTTCTAAGTACTTGATATGAACCAATAAAAAAAAGAAACTAAAATGAAAGATCAAAGCTTAAATTGTAAAGTTCCGAGTTCCCGCTCCGGCATACCCGCGTCCCGGGGGGTAGGGGTACCCGTCCGCACTGGGAGGGGGGGCGGCACTAAGGG
>DAIENA010000006.1 GCA_027341315.1 archaeon
ATTATTTCTTAATAATCTATTTTTAATTTTTTAAAAAATTATGTAACTTTAAAATTAATTAAAAAATATATAAATAAAGAATGACTGAACACTTTATTCTTTTTTAAAAGAGGGTGTACAAAAGAGAGTCACACCCTTATTTCCTATAGAATTTTTGATTTTTAATTTTCTCAATTTTTACTGTTTTGATTTAATTTAAAAAATTTTATATTCTAGAGAATATAATAATAAAAAATATAATAAAAATAATAATAATAATAAAAACAATAATAAAGACTATTTTTTAAAAAAGATAATAATATATAATATAAAAAATGTAAAAATATAAAAAATGTAAAAATATAAAAAGTATAAAAATATACAAAATACATTTAGTAACTTTTAATATTTTAAGAATTTTTAATTATATGAAAGTCTTTAAAATAAAAATTTCAAAAACAAGATTTTTATTAAAAACATTTCAAAAAACAATTTCCATAAGAAATAAAGGTGTATTTCTTTTTTAGTAGTCATAACTCTTTATATACTTTTTTCATATTTTTCCGTTGAGATAAGTTTGAAGTGGTTTTTTTCCATGGGAAATAAACGTCTCTTCCCTATCTTTTAAAAATAAATGGAAAAATAAAAAATGGAAAATGAATTAGATAAAATTTTTGATTCTTTTGACAAAAATAATATTTTCAAAGACAAATCTTTTTTACAATCAAACTACACCCCCCAAGATATTCCTCATAGAGAAAATGAAATAAAACAAATTGCTTCCATTCTTGCTCCTGTTCTTCGAGGAGAAAAAACAAGCAATCTTTTTTTATATGGAAACACCGGAACCGGAAAAACACTTTCTATTTTTAAAGTTCAAGAAGCACTCGAAAAAAGAATGGAAAAAAATGTAAATATAGATTTTGAATTAAAGATTCAATATTTAAATTGTAAATTAAAACAAGTGGCAGACACGGAGTATAGAATTCTTGCGGAAATTATAAGACAACTCGGAGGAGAAGTTCCGGCAACAGGACTTCCGACGCAATCAGTGTATAGTAAATTCATAGAAATTATAGAATCTAAAAAACAACTAGTTATTTTGATTCTTGATGAGGTGGATCAGCTTGTAAATAAAATCTCAAATAATTTTTTGTATAACTTGACCCGACTAAATTTTGAACTTTCTAAATCCCAAATCTCTCTTGTTGGAATATCAAATGATTTAACTTTTTTAGACAATGTTGACCCGAGGGTAAAAAGCTCCCTTTCTGAAGAAGAAATTGTTTTTTCTCCTTACAATGCCCTTCAAATACAAGACATTCTTATGAAACGGGTTAAAGGAGCCTTTAAAGAAGGAGTGTTAGAAGAGGGAGTAGTTTCTAAATGTGCTGCATATGCTGCTAGAGAATCTGGGGATGCTAGAAGGGCCCTGGACTTATTAAGGGTGGCGGCAGAGCTTGCCGAACGAAATGGAGAAAAAAAAGTAAAATTAAAACATATAGATGAAGCTAAACAAAAAATTGAGAGAGATAAAATTATTGATATTATCACTAACCACCCAAAGCAGTTCCAAATGGTTTTAAATTCAATTATTTCTCTTTTTGAAGAAAAGAAAGGAACACCTTTTTTTACCGGGGAAGTTTATTCTCATTATCAAAAATGCTGTAATACTCAAAAAATTGAACCCCTAACCCAAAGAAGAGTGGGGGACATCATTCAAGAATTCGATATGCTCGGAATCATCAACGTGAAAGTCATTTCAAAAGGAAGAGGGGGGAGAATGAGAGAAATTCGTGTGGTTTTGTCCCCTTCAATTTTAGAAAAATCTAAAGAGATTATAAAATCCGCCTTAAATTATAATTAAAATGACACAGGAAGAATTTCAAAAAATTTGTTTAAAAAAAGACCTTTTATTAGACGACGCTCTTTTGGAAACACTTTCCTCTTTTTCAGATTCAGAAGTTGCAACACAATTACTTGAAAAAGTAAAATTTTTTCTTGGAAAAAAATTTCTCACTTTGTCCGTCTTTAAAAAAAATGAAGCAAAAGTTAATGAAATTATAGACAAAAATTTTTCTGAAGGGAAAATAAACAAAATAGAATTAAGAAAAAAGTTAAATATTTCGTCGGATCCGCCTGAGTTTGGTGTTCATGAAAATAAGGTACTGAAAAAAAACACCCCTAAAAATTCTTTTACTCCAAAAGTTCTTCTTTCGCCCCAAACGACTCCAAAAAAACTAGAGGTAAAAGATTTTGTTCTTTTTTTTAGAAATAGATATAATACATTTAAAGAAATTTTAGAGTCAAACCCCTCTTTGGAAAATCTTACATCTATAAACAAACTTTCAAATGAAAAGCAGAAAATATCTGTTGTGGGAATTGTTACCGAGAAAAAAATAACTAAAAATAATAATCTTGTTTTAGAAATAGAAGACCCCACAGGAAAAATTAAAGTGATTATAAATTCCGGAAAGGAGGACCTTTTAAAAGAGGGGGAAGACATCGTTTTAGATTCGGTTTTGGGTTTCAAAGGGACGGGAAATAATGAAGTTTTGTTTGCTAATGAAATAATTTTTCCGGAAGCGAATCTTACCGAGAGGAAGAAGTCGGATAAAGAAGAGTACGCTTTGTTTATCGGGGATGTTCATTATGGAAGTAAAAATTTTTTAGAAAAAAGTTTTCTAAAATTTATTGATTACTTAAACGGGAACGTTCCGGACACTCCAGAATCAAGAAAAATTAAATACCTTTTTATCGTCGGAGATCTAATAACGGGCGTTGGAAATTATCCTAATCAGGAACTGGATTTAAAAGTTCCAAATTTAGAAACGCAATTTGCAAATATTGCCGCCCTTCTTGGTAAGATCAGAAAAGATATACAAATAATAATCTCTCCCGGGAATCATGATTGTGTGCGGCTGATGGAGCCTCAACCTCTTCTTGATGAAGCGTATGCATGGCCCCTTTACGAATTGGAAAATGTGACTCTTACCGGGAACCCTTCTCTAATAAACATTTGTGAGGGAGAAAATTTTAATGGATTTAAAGTTTTAACTTATCATGGTTTTTCGTTTCCGTATTATGCAAATACTGTTCCAAAATTAATTTCAGATAAGGCAATGAATCAGCCGGAAAAAATAATGAAATTTCTTCTTAAACATAGGCATCTTGCACCAACGCACACATCCACGCAGTATTTTCCGTCGGAGAAGGACAACCTTATAATCAGAGAAATTCCGGATATTTTTGTTTCGGGCCACACACACAAAAGCGGGGTTACACACTTTAATAATATTCTTTTAATTTCGGTTTCAAGCTGGGAGGGTTTCACATCGTATCAGGAAAAGTTTGGTAACAAGCCAGATCATTGCAAAGTTCCGATGTTAAATTTAAATACAAGGCAGATAAAAATTTTGGACTTTGAAACAGAGGAAGAAGGAATAAGACTCTATCAGGAATAAAAATAAATGGAAACAAAAAAATATTTTGAAGACTTAAAAGAGAAAGTTGATGAGATTTATTCTGTTGCAACTCTTGCACGTAAAAAAGGTCTTGATCCAGTCGACGAAGTTGAAATTCCTCTTGCTGCAAGCATGGCCGAAAAAGTGGTGGGTTTAATTTCGACAATCTATCCTCAAATGATGGGCTCGGGTATTGCAAACAGAATTCTTGATCTTGAAGGGGAATATGGAAAACTCGACCCGACGGTATTGTTTAAAATTGCGGAAGAAGTTGCAGATCAAAAATTTTGTAAATTTTCTTCGGTTCTTGAGTCAATGGACGCGGGAATAAGAGTGGGAATTGCATATATAACTTTGGGGGTTGTTTCAAGTCCGATTGAAGGATATACCGGAATTGAAATTGGAAAAACCCGGGATAAAAAAGAATATATCATTGCAAATTTTGCAGGACCCATAAGATCTGCCGGAACCACCGCATCGTGCGTTGCTTTAATTTTAATTGATTTTATGAGGGAGAAATTTGGTTTTGCAAAATATGACCCGACGGAAAAAGAGGTAAGAAGATTCTTTGCAGAACTTTCAGATTTTCATGAGAGAATTACAAATTTACAATATATGCCAACGGAAGAAGAAATGATTTTCCTTGCAAGACATCTTCCAATTCAGGTTTCGGGGGACCCCTCTGAAAAACTGGAAGTTTCTAATTATAAAAACCTTGAAAGAGTTAATACAAATAATCTGAGAAGCGGGGTTTGCCTTGTTTTAGGAGAAGGTCTTGCGCAAAAAGCAGCGAAGGGGTTTAGGCTTTTGAATCAGGCAAGAAAAAACGGAATTGTTGCGACAGGTTTTGATTTTTTAAAAGAGTATGTTGAAATTCATGAACGAAGAATTTTAGGAAAGGGAAAAAGCAACGAATCTCCGACGTACATAAAAGACCTTGTTGCTGGAAGGCCGGTTTATGGACACCCCGCAAGGTCGGGGGGTTTTAGGTTCCGTTATGGAAGAGGACGCTCTTCGGGATTTAGTGCCGTTTCAGTGCATCCAGCGACGATGGGAATAACAGACGGATTTTTAGCAATCGGAACCCAATTAAAAGTTGAAAAACCGACGAAGGGTTGTGCGGTTACGACTTGTGACGAAATCGAAGGGCCAATTGTAAAATTAAAAAATGGAAGTGTAATTCAAGTTAACACAAAAAAAAGAGCAGAGGAAATTTATAACGACGTCGAAGAAATAATTTATCTGGGTGACATTCTTTTTCCATTTTCAGATTTATTAAATAGAAATTCAAATTTAATTAAACCGGGTTACGTCGAAGAGTGGTGGTATTCAGAGTTGAAAAAAGAAGGATTTTTGGAAAAAATAAATTATTACGACGTTTCTCTTGATGATGCAATAAAATATAGCAAAAAATATGGAGTTCCCCTTCACCCAAAATATATTTTTTACTGGACCCAAATTACAAGAGATGAATTTGTTGAATTAATAAAATGGATTAAACATGCAGAGTTTAGTTCTAATTTAGTTTTTCCATGGACAAAAAAAGATAGGGAGAAATTTTATATTGGGAAGCGGGCACTTGAAATTTTAGGGGTTCCTCATACGGTTTCTTTAGAAAGTGTAATTCTTGATAAAAATATTGGGAGAGCGTTTTTGTTAAACCTTGGTTTAGATATAGATAATTTTTCTTCCCAAAAAGTAAATTTTTCCGATGAAGAAATTATTAATTCGGCAAGCACCCCGCTGGAGATTGTTAATTCTCTTTCCCCTTTTAAAATGAAAGACAAGGCAGGAGAATTTATTGGTGCGAGAATGGGTAGACCGGAAAAGGCTAAGATTCGAAAATTAATCGGGAGCCCAAACGTTCTTTTTCCCGTCGGAGAGCAGGGGGGTCGCCTTAGGAGCGTTGAAGCGGCATGTGAAGCAGGATTTGTCAAAAACATGTTTCCTCTTTATTATTGTGAAAGCTGTGAGAGAGAATCAATTTACAGAAAGTGTGAAACTTGCGGGGCAAAGACACGAAAAAGATATTATTTTTCTGACATAAAAGAAAAATCTTTTGATAATAAAATAGAATATTCATCAAGGGAAGGAACTCCTTCATGTATCCAGAAAATAGATGTTAACCACTATTTTGATGTTGCCAAAGAAAGTCTGGGAATAATTAAAGAGGATCTTCCCCCGTTAATAAAGGGTGTTCGCGGGCTTAGTTCCGAATCTAAAATTCCGGAGCAGATTTCAAAAGGAATTCTTCGTGCAAAACATGGGCTTCAAGTGAATAAGGACGGAACAATTAGAATGGACGCAACGGAACTTCCTCTTGTTTCTTTTAAACCAAAAGAAATTGGCACAAGCATTCAAAAATTAAAAGAGCTCGGTTACGACGAAGATATTTATGGAAATTCCATTGTCAGCGACGACCAAATTCTTGAACTCATGCCCCACGATGTTTTAATTCCAAATTCTCCCGAAACTCCTGACGAAAAGGGGGAAGAAGTTTTTATTAAAATTTGTAATTTTGTCGACGAGATACTTTCTAAAATTTATGGGCTTCCAAAATATTATAATGTTAAAACTAAGGAGGACCTTGTTGGAACTCTTGGAGTTTGCATGGCCCCCCATAATTGCGCAGGAGTTATTTGTAGATTCATCGGATTTTCAAAAACTCTTGGTTTGATGGCGAGTCCGTATATGCATGCCGCAATAAGAAGAGATTGCGACGGGGACGAGGCGGCAATTATGCTTTTAGGAGATGTTTTAATAAATTTTTCAAGAAAATTTTTACCCAGTCACCGAGGAGGAAATCAAGACGCTCCGTTAGTTTTAAATTCAAAAATTGATGCGGGGGAAGTGGACGACCAAATTTTAGACTTTGAAGCAGTTAGTGAATATCCTCTTGAATTATACACCCTTGCTGAGGAAAAAGCACACTCTTCAAAAGTAAATATTTTAACTATCAGGAAAATTCTCAAGGAAGGAAAAGACCCTTTTAAAAAATTAGGATTTACTCATAACACCAATAACATTAACGAGGGAGTTCTTTGTTCTTCTTATAAATTATTAGAAAATATGGAGGAGAAAGTAAACCACCAAATGGGACTTGCGGAAAAATTGAGGTCTGTTGACACTTCAGACACCGCCCGACTTATTATTGACCGGCATTTTATAAGAGATTTAAGAGGTAACTTAAGAAAGTTCTCGATGCAGGAATTTAGGTGTGTTAAATGCAATGAGATTGTCCGACGCCCCCCTCTCGACGGCAAATGTCCGGCTTGCGGCGGCAAACTTATTTTTACAATTAACGAAGGGGGGATAAAAAAATATCTTGACCCTGCATTAAACCTTGCAAAGAGATATAATTTGAGTCCGTATCTCCAGCAAAATCTCGCCCTTGTTAAAAATTATATTGACAGCATTTTTGGAAAAGAATTAGAAAAACAAAAAGCAATCTCGGAATTTTTATGATTTTTGTTTTTTAACCAATTCCAAAATAAAATAAAATTGGGGGGATAATCAAACACCCCATCATATTTGTTCTTTTTACCCCAAGGCGGATGCAATAAATCCCGGTAGCCGTCGAGACGGTTAGGACAATTAAACCTAAAAATCCAGAGACGAGAAAAGTGATAATAAAAATTATTCCAATAGTAATTGCAGAGGCCAGGGAATAGTTTATTTTGTCAAGAAGAACCAAAAATTTTTTTGAAATCTTTTTAGTAATTAGGAAAGATAATATTCCGGAAATTAGAATTACAATCACAATGAGAATGAATGTTTTCCAGTCGGGTACCCCAATAAGATTTTTTATTGCAGCTGCCGATCCAGTTCTGGTTTTTGAAACCAGGAAGAGACCCAAAAAAGATAAACACATGGAGAGCATGGTTATAATTCCCAACATAAAAAGAAACTGTTTTTTATCTGTTTTTACAAATTGATTACCTATAATTGCAATTTGGCCGCTGCTTAGTGCTGGAAGAAAAAGACTCAATGGAGAGAAAATCGCGGAACTTATTATTGTCCTCTTTTTTTGTAGAATTTTATTTTTTATCTCTTCGTCAATTTTTTGTTTTTCTATTTTTGTTTTTTGGGTTATACTAATAAAAAGACTTGCAGAACCAAACAATCCTGTAAGGAGCGGAAGTAATGGCTCAACGACGTTCATCCCTGAAACGATGAGGCTAAGAGCTCCGGTTATTATGAAGACAATCAGCGCCGAAAATTTCTTTTTTTCCGTGAGAATCATACTTAATGAAATGACTGCCAGTCCAAGGGCAATAATTATTCCCGGCAAGGTCTTGACAACACCCGAAATAAAATATAATGGAAAAATTAAGAGAAGAAAAATAAACAGTCCGTAGAGGCATCCGAGAGATGCAAGATTTACTGCCTGCAACCCCTCTCCTTTTTTGAGCATTTCATGCCCGGGCAAAACAGATAACTCTGTCCCATCTTCGGGCGCACCCAAAAAAATTGAAGGAATAAAATCAAGAAAAACATGGGAAATCGACATTGCAACTATAAATACAACAAGATATATTGGGTTTATCCCCAGAATTATAGAAAATGTTCCGGACACAATCGCAGCGCCGATAAGATTTATGTGTATTCCCGGCGTTAAGCCAGTAATTATTCCTGCAACAATTCCGGCAAGGAGAAATAAGATTATTTCTAAGAGCATTTATTCAAAAAAGAAAAGGGGTTTAAATTTTTTATGGGTTTTTATTGTTATTTTCACGAGGGAAATATTTAATAATTGGTTTTTGTTTTTGTTTTAATGAACTGGGAAGAGAAATATAAACTAATCACGAAAAATCTCCAGGAGGTTATAGGAGAGGACGAACTAAAAAACAAACTCAAACAAAAAAAAGAATTTTCAGTTTATTGGGGGACTATGCCGACGGGAAGCGTTTCTCTTGCATATTTTTTTCCCATGATGAAAGTTGCGGATTTTTTGAAGGCCGGATTAAAAGTCAAAATTCTCCTTGCGGACTTACATGCCGCACTTGACTCTGTTCCATGGGAAATTTTAGAAAAAAGGTATAATTATTATAAAGAAGCGATTATTTTAATTTTAAAGACAATTGGTGTGGACATAAAAAAATTGGAGTTTGTCCGTGGTTCGGAAATACAGCTTAATAAAAAATATTTTGAAGATCTTTTAAAACTTAGCACCCTAACAAGTTTACATGATTCGACTAAAGCAGCGTCGGAAGGAATTAAAAGCGCCGTCGGAGAAAATGTTAAACTTTCAGGAATGATTTATCCCCTGATGCAGGCACTTGATGAGGAATACTTAAAGATTGATGCACAATTTGCAGGAGTTGACCAAAGAAAAATTATGGTTTATGCAAGGGAATATCTACCTAAGATTGGTTACAAAGAAAGAATAGAATTGATGAACCCTATGATAAGGGGCTTAGTCGGAGAAAAAATGAGTTCGAGTGTTGAGGGCACAAAAATTGATTTGATGGATGATGAAGAAACAGTTAGAAAACGACTTAATCGAGCAGAATGTGTTCCGGGGGAAATAAACAACGGAGTTCTTGCATTAGTTAAATATCTTATTTTTGGAGTCAAGGAAAAATTTGTTATAAAAAGGCCGGAAAAGTTTGGGGGGGATTTGGTTTACAAGGATTACTTTTCTCTTGAACAGGACTTTGCACAAAAAAAAGTTCATCCGCTCGACCTTAAAAATGCAGTTGCCGAAGAAATAAATTTTCTTCTTAAAAAATTTCGTGAAAGTGATAAAATAAAAAAATTATATCGCGATGCGTATAAATAAAAGTTAAACAAAACAAAAAAGGAGGTCAAACTTAAGAAATGAATTTATTTTTGGAGTCTCTTACGTCGGTAAGTGGGATGCCTGCCCTGGGCTCTCTTTTAGCAATTTTTGCTGCGTGGATGTTCCTTGCAATAATTGTTATTGTGGGAATCTACATTTACATGTCTTTTGCGTACATGTCGATTGCTAAAAAGAATAAGCAAACTTCTCCAGGGCTTGCATGGATACCCGGTGTTGGTCCTTTAATTGTTGCTTACAAATCTTCGAGGATGCACTGGTGGCCGTGGTTACTTTTAATCGGGCTTGTTATTCCCGTTGTGGGATTTGTTGCATTAATTGTGTTTGCTGTTTTTGATGTAATATGGCACTGGAAACTTTTTGAAGCAATTAAAAAACCAGGGTGGTGGGCAGTTTTCATGGTAATTCCCTTACTAAATATAGTGTTCCTAATTTTTGTAGGAATTGCCGCCTGGTCGGATTAAAATCTTTATTTTTATTTTTTTATTTTGTTTTAAATTCAACGACGTCGAGGTCTTTTAACTGATGGTTCAATCCAACAATCTGACCTCCAAATGCAGAACTGGGCCCCCAAATTTTTGTCTGTTTTATTTTTTTTGAAAATCCTTTTAATATTTTTTCGGCGACGTCTTTTACCGTCGACCCTGGACGTAAAATCATTGGTTTATCTCTTTTTTCTTTTCCAGGTTCTTTTGTAAAAATTCTTAAGATTTGAAAAGCGTCAAATATTTTTTTCTTTAATTCGGAGATATTGCTTTCAGGAATGTAAGGAAGAGAAGAAATTATTTCAAAATTATATTTTTTACTTTGGAGTCTTGCATAAATTTTTCTTTTTTCTTCTAGAGAAAGGGCGTCTGAAAAATTCAACACCACAATTTCTTTTCCGTGGTGCATTGGGACGCTTTTTTTAAGAGATTCTATTTCTTCAAAGTTTTTTACAAGTAAAATAACAACATCTGCTGTGTGAACTAACCCTCTTTCAAAATTTTCTCCTTCGACTGCTGGAATTTCAATTATTTGTATTTGGACACCTTGGTAATCCATTATTCCTATTGAAGGTTCGCGTGTTGTAAAGGGAATTGAAGACACTTTTTCGTTTGTATTCGTCAAAATATTAAGAAGCGAGGACTTCCCGGAATTTGTTTTACCGACGAGAACTACCTGCATATCCCCCTTTTTTATTCCGATTTTAGAAGACTTCCCTTTCTTTTTTTTCTTTTCAATTTCTCCCTCTATTCTTTTTCTTCTTTGGGTTAATTGTTGCCTTAAGTTTTCGCCACCCTTGTGTTTAGGTGCGTGGGAAATCATCTTTTTAAGAGCAATTAATTTTTCTTCTGCATTTTTTGATTCAGTATATTCCCTTTCAGCTTTCAAATATTCCGGGTCGTTTACGTTGATAGGCATAACATTTTAAATTTCACAAATTTTATAAGTTTGACGGAGCACGAGGTTTATTAAAATTATAAAACCTTTTAATAATTAAGATGAATAGAGAAGAAATTTTAAAAAAAGTTACTGAGAAAAAGGAATTTTCACAACTTCCAAAAAAGGATCTTCTTTTAGTTTTTGAGAATTTAAACAAACCGGATTATACCGACGAAGAAATCGTAAAAAAGATGAGGGAAGTTCTAAGAAAAATATACACCTCTTTTTTGTCTGAAAAATTATTGAATTTAAAAGATAAAGACTTTTTGTGGTTTTTAAAAAAACATAAATCAACTAAAGAGCGAATTTTATATTACCATTCTCTTTATAAAAAAATTCTTTCTGGAATTTCCGGAAAAGTTACAATTTATGATTTTGGTTGTGGAGTGAATGGGTTTAGCTTTCCAGAATTTTCTAAATTAGGGTATGATTTAAATTATGTAGGGATTGAAGCAGTAGGTCAGCTTGTTAAATTGCAGCAAAAATTTTTTGAAAACTCCAAGAAAGTAAAATTTTTTCATGAGAGTCTTTTTGAAACCGAAAACTTGAAAAAAATAATTAGGGGGGGTTCAGGAAAAAAAATTATTTTTTTATTTAAAGTTATTGACAGTCTTGAAACATTAAAAAGAGATTATTCCAAGAAATTTTTAGAGGGGTTTGTTCCGCTCGTAGATAAAGTAGTTCTTAGTTTTGCAACAAAAAGTTTGGGAAAAGGGAAACGATTTTTTGTCGAGCGAACCTGGATAAAAAAGTTCATTTATGAAAAATTTAAGGTTCTTGAGGAGTTTGAACTGGGCGGAGAAAACTACTTTGTTTTTTCTAAAAAAGATTTATAATGTTTGGTGAATTTATTTTAACATGAAAAAAGAAGATTATGAAGATTTAACCCTCCCCGACGAGAAAAGTGAAACAGACAGTAAATCAATCTTCGAAGAAGATCGAAGTATGACTGAATTTGAAAAGAGAAATCTGGAGAGGCAAAAACAATTCGAATTTCGAGAAGTCGAAGGGGCTCCGGAGCGAAAGAAGGAAGAAGAGAGATTACAAAAGAAAGGAAATCTTTTAAGCTGGGTCTTTGGAATCCTTACATTTTTATTTTTAATTGGATTGTATTTTTTTCTTATAAAATAATTTTTATTCTTTTTTCTTTTGAACGAATTGATATTTTCTCTTGACTAATTTTAGAAATTCTTTTGAACTTTTTCCTAAAATTTCAGACAATTCTTTTTCACTTGCGTTTATTATTTTTTTAATTGTTTCAAATTTTTCCAAAAGTTTTTCAGCTTTAACAGCCCCGATTCCCGGGAAAGATTCGACGATAAATTCCAGCTCCTCGTCCAAAGATAAATTTTTTTTCTTCGGATTAATTGAAGAATTATTTTTTTCTTTGTTTGCAATCAATCTAATATATTCTGCAGTTTCTTTTGGACTTTTTGAGAAGATTATAGGAATTTTATAATTAAGAGTTATGGAGAGAAAAATTCCCTTTAAGGCATTTTCATGCATGGGAATTTTTTCAAAATGTCCTTCTATAACTAAAAGTTTTTTTTCATATTGCATTAATTCAGTCATCTGGAAGAAAATCCGCCGGTCAAAAATTGACGAGAAGAAATCTTTAACCTCTTTTCTTTCAATTGCAACGCCTTTCACAATGTAATCTGCAACTTTTAACTCTTTAAACTCCACAGAAAAATTCTGGTTAATCAATTCGGACGGAACGAGTGAATTTTTTTCCCTAAAATCAACTTCAATTGTTTCTTTTGCTTTTTTTGTTTCTTTGAGAACTTCTTTTGAAAAAATATTATGAATCATTTTTAATTTTTTCGAAGATTTTTTGTTCGGCAATTTTTAAAACTTCTTCAAGTGTTTTATCTGAAGTGTTGATTATAATATCATAATTTTTTCGATCATCAAAATCCGCCCCTTGATATTCTTTCATGGTTTGTTTTCTCGTTTCGTTGTATCTTTTTTTAATAGTTTCCTCACATTCTTTTATGTTTGAATATTTAGGTTCATCTATGTCTCTTTTATCTAGAAATATCCTTTGGGCTGCAGTATTCCAATCCGTCTCAAGGAAAATTTTAATTGAATTTGGAATAAAATACCAGGATAACCAACCATCAATAACAAAATTATCTTCTGTTTCTCCAAGTTGTTTTTGATAGTTGTCTGCTTTATGGTGAACTTCTTCAGGAGAACAGTTTGCCATAAATTCGTCGATATTCATTCCTCTACTTTTTGCAAATTCTCCTTTCATATCCCCCACCGAGTAAGATTTGTAAAAATATTTTTCTGCTAGTCTTTTTTTTAATGAACTTTTTCCAGCTCCCGGCATCCCTGCGATAGTAATTATCATTTTTCTAATAATTTTTTTTGATTAATAAAGATTTATGAACTGAAATGTTAAAATAACTTTCTTTGAGGTTCTTTGTTTTTTCCATTCAACTCTTTTTTTATTTTTTCAATTGACGTTTGCATTTTTTTCTCTCTGGAGCGGGAGGCGTAATATGCAAATTCATCTTTTGTTTCTTTTGTTATTAAGATGATTAATTTTCCCTTTGCAAGTCTTGCAGTTCTTCCCCGTCGCTGAATCGAACGAATCGCCGAGGACACCGGCTCGTAAAAAATTACGGAATCCACCTCCGGGATGTCAAGACCCTCTTCCCCGATTGAAGTTGCGCAAATTACATTTGTTTTTCCGTCGGAAAAATCTTCAATAATTTCTTTTTGTTCTTTCTGGCTCAAACCTTTTCCCTCTTTTTTAGCCTGACCAACAAAAACTTTTGAGTTTATCCTGGAGAGTTTATTTATATTTTTAGAAACCAGTTCTGCAGTCTCTCTAAATTGTGTAAAAATAATTATTTTTGGATTCTCTTTACCAATTCTTTCGTCTCTCACAACGCGAATTATCTCTTCAATTTTTGGATGTTCCGTTCCTTTTTCCAGAAGTGACGTTGCTTTTTTGAAAATATTTCTAAAATCCTCCCTTTGAGTTAATCTCATCACCCCTTTTGATTTTCTTTTTTCGGCTTCGTCGAGAATTTTTCTTAAATATTTATAAAAACCCGCGACGGTTTGGGTTTCAAGAAGCTCAAGTGCATGGGATATTTTTATTGCCTGTGCAACAAGAGAAACTGCAAAATAACTTGAAGGAGATGTAAAATTTCTTGAAATTTGGTTTCCTAGTTTTTTTTGAAGCTCAATTAAACTTATTTTGTTTGCCGGTCCGAATAAAAAATTTTTCATTTTTAATTCGTCGACGTATTCTTCATAAATTTTTTTAAGCATGTTTCTTAATTCGATAATTTCTTTAGAAAGTTCAACTTCTCTTTTTTCAAATGTAAGTTCCTGAAGATACTCTTTCACGTCGTCGGATTCTCTTGTTCTGAGTTCAACTTCTTCGATAGACAAATTTTTACAAATTTCTTTTATTTTTCCGGGGTCGCTTCCGGGGGACGCGGTTAACCCGATTATCCTGGGGTGTAAAGACTTTTCAAGGAAGTTTTTTGCAACAAAAGTGTAATCATAATTTTTTACACAGCGATGGGCTTCGTCTTCAATTAATAAACAAACTTCGGATAAATTGTAAAGTTTTTTTTTCGTGTCGTTTGCAATACATTGTGGAGTTGAAAAAATGATGTCTCCTGTTTCCCACATTTTTTTTCTTTTTTCCGGCGGGATTATTCCCGTGAAAAGTTCAAGTGAACCAAAAAGTTCCGGCAAATTTTTCTTGAAATAATTTAAGTGCTGTTCAGCAAGGGGTTTAGTCGGGGCAAGAAATAAAACTTTTTCTCCGGGAAATTCTTTCATTCTCTCTATTGCCATCATTAAAGCAATAAGTGTTTTTCCAAGTCCTGTTGGAAGAACGACAAGACAATTTTTTTTTGCGCAGGTTTTGAAGATTTCCTCCTGGTATTTTCGGGGGGTTAAATTTTCTAGAAACTCCATTTTACAAAAAATGAAGGTGCGGTTATAAATCTATTTTTTTAAAAATTTGAAAAAATCATAGAATAAAACAAAGAGCTCAAAAAATGAAATTTTGGTCTTTTAGCCTTTAATAATCTTATTTTTTTGGTTTTTCGTGTGGAACGACTAAAAATTAAATTCTCTGTTTTTAGGTAGTTACACCGAGGGTGAAAAGTTTATAAACCGACGGTAAATTTTATTATCATCTAAATAAATAACAAACTTAAAATGCCACTTACAGACAATTCACTCGTGCCGCCAATCTTTTATAGGAAAGGAATGGAGAAAATAAATCACTGTGGAAACAGTGCCGGAAGAATTGTTCTGAAAAAATTAAAGGGGATAGAGTTTTCCGAAAAGTCCTTTTCTAATAAGCTCATGAAACTTTATAATCAAAATAAAAAATCTTCAAGGTTAGACAATTATTACAATGTCGAAACGAACGGAATAGATACACTTCACTGGATTAATTTTGCGAGGTATTACAATTTAGGTTTATTTAGTTCAAATCACTCAGATCTTGCAACGGTTTCCAAAATTTTGGACGCCGGCGGGACAGTCGTTTTGCACCGACCGTGGAAAAGAGGCGGGAGCTACAAAAACGACGACGGACATTATGTCGTTCCGTACGGGCACTTTAGAAAAGAAAAATTCTTTTTGGTTTTTGACCCCGGACGAAGATTCCTAAAGAAAAATGTAAGAATCCACAACGGAATTCATCTCCTTGAGTCGTACTCGGATTTTAATAAAAATTGGAAATTTAAAGATTTTCCAAAATGTAAAGAGATGCTTGTTTTTTACAAAAAACCCAAGGAGTTTAAAATTCCGTGCAAGGGAAGATATTTGGTGTAGCCCTTTTAAGAGTTTGATAAAACCAAATTAATGATTTTTCAACAAGTGTCCAACTTTTATTCTTCCAATTTTTTTCAAAAATTAATTTTAAACAATAACAAACGTCGCGACGACGCCGATTATAGAAATTATTGCCAGAAACGACCAAAGAGTCACGTTTCCGAAAAAGATTTTTGCGCCGTCCCAGTCAAAGAAAGGAAACATGTTAAAAAAGGCGTAAGTTAAACTTAATTTTGCAAGTGTTTCATATCCAATTAAATAAAAAACCACGCCGAAAAGAATTGTTGCGACAATTCCCGACGCTGCAATCCAGCCAATTTCTTCCTCGGAAACTTCAGAGAAAGAATATATTCCGTGTTTTTTTGCTGCTCTGTAAACTCTTCCCGAGGCGTCGAAAGTCAAACAGGTCATCCAGTTGATTAATCCGACGGACAAAAACTTGATTATTAATGGAATAAAAATTCCCGCCTGAACCGGGTTTTTAGAATGCAAATGTTTTTTCACCCAGAATTGTTTCATTTCCCAAATTTTTATTTCAATATCTGTTCCAAGATAAAAACCAATTATTTTTTTTACTGCAATATTCAAAAAAATAATAATGAAAACAAAAAGTGTTGTTGTTAAAAAAATATTCCAATTCTCGACGAGAGAAATTACAAGTCCAAGAAGAACAGAGATTATCGCGATTGAAAAAAATTCCTTTTTGTTTAACATGAATTTATAAGAATTTTATTTTTTATAAAGGTTATTGGGGCAGAATATCTTATTCATTTGAGTATGGAAAACTATTTAAATAAAAATTCCTAGTTTTTCTCATGAAAGTCAGAAAAATAACAGAGGTTCTGGGGAAAAGAGTTTACACAGACTCCGGAGAGTTCTTCGGACAAATCAAAGAGGCTAATCTTTTCGAAAATAAAATAGATGGCTGGAGGATAGAAGTTGCTTCACAGTTGAGTTCAGTTCTTGGTGGTGCGAGGGGAGTAGTTGTTCCTCACCAATTTGTGAAAGCAGTTAGTGACATCTTTATTATAAATAAAGCTGCACTCCCTAGTCAAGAAATGGATTTGGAAGAAAGCACAGAAATGATTTAAAAATGTCAAACATTTTACAGGCGTCGCTTTTCACCGACTTTTTGTATCCCTTTTTATTAATGTTTTTCATAATGTATGCACTTCTTCAGAAGTCAAAACTCCTTGGAGACAATCAGCCTCAGATTAATGCATTTGTTTCTTTGATTGTTTCTTTAATTTTTGTTTCAGTTGTTTTTCCAGTGATAGTAGTTAATAATTTGATTTTATTTATGACTGTGGGAGTTGCAGTAATTTTTGTTGGATTCATCCTTTGGGGATTTATAAACGGAGGAAGCACTAAACTAAATGATAAGGTTTTGAAATTTTTAGGAGTTTTAGTTTTCATCGCGTTAGTTGTTGCAATCTTTTGGGCAACCGGGGCTTTCCCCGGACTTTGGGATTTTATTCAAAGGTTTTACAATTGGGCTTTTGCGTCGGGAACTCAAGGGTTCTGGACTAACTTTTTAATTGTAGTGTTGGTCGTTGCTGCCGTCGCGGCGGTTTTGAACGTAGGTAAAGGCGCAACAGGCGGAAGTTCTTAATTTATTTTGAATAATTTTGATTTTATTTTTTGTTAGAAAAAATTTTGAAGTAATTCTTTACAACTTAAGTCGAGAACAGAAATGTATATAAATAATATTTTTCTTAGTTTGTAATGATTGGTGGAATAATTGCTCTTGCTTCTTACGGAATTGTCGGCGGAGGAAGCATCGGAAACTTTCTGTACGACCTCGAGACTATGGGGGTTTTCAGTTATGTCTTGCCGTTCTTGATGATTTTTGCAATTATATACGCAATTCTTTCAAAAGCAAAAATGCTCGGGGACAATATTGCTGTAAATTTTATTATTTCCCTTGCTGTCGCTTTGATGGCTTTGCAGTTCCAGTTTGTTTCATATTTCTTTTCTGAAATATTTCCAAGACTGGGGGTTGTTCTTTCGCTCCTTTTAGTGTTCATGATTTTACTTGGTCTATTTGTAGATTGGACAAAACCAGGAACAAAATGGGGGTTTGGAATTCTTGCGGGAATTGCAGGTGTTGTGATTTTGGTTCAGAGTTTTTCAGATGCCTTTGGATGGAATGGGGACATCTTCGGAGGAAGTTCGTGGTGGTGGATTCAGCAATATTCGTCGACGATAATCGTCGTTCTTTTAGTTTTGGGAGTCATAATTGGAATTCCTTTAGCCGGGAAAAGGAGACCTTCTCCTACCGCTGCCGGTCCATAATTTTTTAGACGGAGAATGCAATTCAATTAACAGATTGGAATTATGTTTTGTTTTTTGATTTGATTGAGAAAAACTATTTTTTATTTTTATTCATTTTCTCGAAAGTAAAATCAACGATTTTTCCATACAAAAAACTATTTTTTATTTTTGTTTAGTTTTTTGAAGGTAAATTAAAAATTTCCCCAACGAGAAAATTCATTACTTTTTGTTTTTATTCATTTTCTCGAAAGAATCTTCAACCATCTCGACTTCTTTTTTCAAGGAATCGATGTTTTTCCCGAACGACCCGACGCGCTCCAAAATTGCGATTTGCATTTTGTCAAAATTTTTTTCGATTCTCTTTAATCGCTCGTCGAGGTCTTCAACCGCCGGAGCGGAAATAGCCATAAATTCTTTTAATTTTTTCAAATCGTCTTCCGCCTTTTTTATTTTTTCAGAAAACACCTGTTCGGCAACTTCGATCATTGTTTCAGAATTCATAGCATAAGACGGAGCGCCGTATGAATTTACGTCTCCTTCGGGAAGACTGGAATATTCCTCCGCGGTTTCTTCATCAGAGTCGTACGGGTCGGCTCTTTCTTCCTGTGAGGAATAATTTTGATAGTCGCCGCTGTCTTCGGGTTCGGGCGAAGGGGCGTACGCTTCTTCGTCGGTTTCGCCGCTGTCTTCTCCCATTATCGACGGGACCATTCCCTGTCTTGAAAAGTTTCCTTCTCCTTCCACAGCCTCTTTTATTTTTGATTGGTTCATTGCATCATTTATTTCTAACGGGGAAATTCCTTCCTCCTTTAATTTTTCTTCGATACTCATCTCAGAGAGCCCGCGTTTTTTCATTTCCGAAACTCTTTGAGTTAATGTCATTTATTACTCCTTCACGTTTTTTTTGCTTTTTAATTTTTCTAAATCTGCTTTTGTTGCAAACTCAAGGGGTTGAAACATTTTTGCCTGTTTTTTTAATATTTCCAAGTCATCCTTTTTTGCAAATTTTTGAAACTCTGAAGAAATCGTTTCCATGAAATCTTTTATTCTTTCAACATTTTTTTTAAGGAGTTCGGTGTCTCTTTTTAATCCAAGAATTTCTTCTTCGTATTTGTCCCTGAAATCAATAAGGTTTTGACCAATTAAAATCAATCTGTCTTTTATTATTCTCTGCCTTTCTTCGAGGTCCATAAAATTTATTCCGGGGGAACCGGCCCCATCAAAAGTTTCACCCTCTTCCATAATTTAAATGGGTTAAAGGAGTTTAAATTTGTTTCGAGATTTCACAAATTAATATAAACCCGTTTTCCTTTTTATCTAAGGTGACAATATGGAGTTTGAAAAGAGTGAAAAAACTTACGCCCAGAGGGTCGAAAGGGAAGGAGGAGAAGACGTTCTTTATTTTAACTTTCGGGGTTCAAAGTTTCCCCCAAGCATAGCTTTTTTTCAGGAAGTAATGGAAATTGTCGTCGACGCGTTGATTGAAAACCCGAATGTTTCGAGAATCGTTTTTGTAACCGACAAAAGTTATAATTATAATTTCCGGGAGACAAGTTATCTATTGGAAGTTGCGAGTCTTTACGTTTATTTCTTAAAACAGGAGGAAATTCTTTCGCATAAACGGCTTGTAAGTTTGAATGAATCTTTCTTTTCAAGAAGGTATAATGAACTTTTTTCTTTTCTTTATCTTTTTAAAAAAGATCCGATTGGGGCTTATTACACTTTAAAGTCGATTCTCATAAATGCAAAAATTTTTTTCCAGAGATTAAATGACGAAGAAAAAGTCGACCAGGGAAATTACATCCGGCTTCTTGAAAGAATTCTAGGAATTGTTGAAAAGATGAAAATTGTTTTAGATGCAAAACCCTACCTTTCTAATTATTCAATGGGAAACAGAGAAATTTATTCCAAACTTTTTGTCGCGGACGTTATACCCAATTTCACTTTTTCCAGAATCGTCAGTGAAATTTCACCGGACGCGGAAATTATAGACCAGTACCCCGTTTCCGTCGACGATTTTGACATAAGCAACGTAACAATTTTAAGAAACAAAAACGAATCGAAACTTTATTATCACGTTTCTCCGCCGGAGTCTCTTTTGAGCGAGGAAGAAAATATGATTTTAAATCTTGCGAGAGGGGTTTTAATGGAGCATCAGCCAAAGGCGGAAGAATTCACCGACGTTGAAAGGACAAGAAAAGTCTTTTTTAATATTTCAAAAGATTTAATCCGGGACCTTGCCGAGAGTAAAAAAGTGAAACTTACCTATTCTTCCTTGATGAAACTTTCTCAAATTCTCGTCCGGCACACAATCGGTTTTGGTCTTGTTGAAGTTCTTCTTCAGGATGAAAACCTGCAGGATATTTCTTTGAATGCTCCGATTCCGCAAACTCCGATTTACGTTCGTCATCAGAAGTACGACGAATGTACGACAAATATTTTGCCAAGTCGTGAGGACGCGGATTCGTGGGCGGCAAAATTTAGGATGGTTTCCGGAAGACCTCTGGATGAAGCGAATCCAATTTTGGATACCCAGCTTGAAATTTCAAGTTTGAGAGCAAGGATTGCAATTATTCAAGATCCTCTTAGTCCCGACGGTCTTGCATATTCGATAAGAAGACACAGAGACAGTCCGTGGACGCTTCCCTTATTTATTCAAAACAAAATGCTTAATCCTCTTGGCGCCGGGCTTTTGAGTTTTTTAATCGACGGAGCAAGAACAATTCTTCTTGCCGGAACGAGGAGTTCGGGTAAAACTTCTTTACTTGGAAGTTTAATGCTTGAAATAAATCCCAACTCCCGAATAATCACCGTCGAGGATTCACTTGAACTTCCCGTAGAAGCATTAAGAAAATTAAATTATAATATTTTAAGAATGAAAGTTCGCTCGGCTCTCTTAAAATCGGGAACGGAAGTTTCGGCCGACGATGGAATAAGAACTTCACTGCGTCTCGGAGATTCAAGTTTAATTGTTGGAGAAGTGCGTTCACTTGAAGCAAAAGCGCTTTATGAAGCAATGAGAATCGGAGCACTTGCGAATGTTGTTGCCGGAACAATTCACGGCGCGTCGCCTTATGGCGTTTTTGACAGAGTGGTAAATGATTTAGGAGTTCCAGCGACGAGTTTTAAAGCAACGGACATTATCACCGTTTCAAATCCTATAAAATCCGCCGACGGGCTTCATTCATGGAGAAGACTTTTAGAAATTTCAGAAGTCAAAAAACACTGGAAAGAAGACCCCGTTCTGGAGAAAGGATTTAGCGAATTAATGAAATACAACGTCGAAGAAGACGAACTTCAGGCAAGCGACGCTCTTATCAACGGAGAAAGTGACGTCATTAAAGACATTGCTTCAAAAGTGAAGGGCTGGGCGGGAAATTGGGACGCGGTTTATGACAACATTCTACTCAGAGCAAAAATAAAAAATGAAATTGTAAAAGTTGCGGAATCCTCGGGAAAAAGTGAAATTCTTGAAGCAAAGTTTAATGTTCTTTCAAACCACATGTTTCATAAAATTTCTGACGAAGTTATTGAAGAACTTGGCCTTCCTGTTGGAAAAGAAGTTTTTTCTCGTTGGAAAAAGTGGTTGAGTGAAGAAATTAAAAAAGGATAATTTGAAAAATGAAAAAGAAAATTTTAAAAAGTTGGGTTTTAAATAAAGAAAAAAAAGGAGGAGGTACAAGAATAAAAGAAATTGGGTTAAAACCTTTTCCTTACTATAAAACATTTTATCAAAAGAAATCAGATAAATTTTCTGGGCATCCTCTCATTTTCTCTCCAAGTGATTACGAAAATGAAAATCCTCTCGACAGAAATAAAATGGCATTTGAGGATGCCAAAAATCATAAAAACTTTTATCGAGAGTTGATAAGAGAGGGTGTTTATCCTGCTGGTTCAAGTGTAAGAGTTAAGAAAAAGAGACATTCTGATTCATACATCCTAGAAATGGAAGTTCCAAAAATCAAGGAACTTTCGCGTGTTTTACAGTCAATAAAAAATGAGTTTGATGCAGATTCTGGAGCGGAAAATAAAAGGAGAATAAAATATGAGATGAAAGGAATTCAATACACAATTGATTCAATTGCTCGAGAAAAGGGATATAAATTTAGAGAGGTTACCAACTCTCTTGGAAAGATACATATTGATACTTTTCCAACCTATTATGAAGATATATTTGGACAAAGAAACTATGGATTGGATTCAAGAGGTAAAGTCAGATATTTCGATGGGGAAATCTTGATTGAAAAACTTCAATTTAAAGGAAGGAAGAAAACCGAAATAGAGGAGTACATCCAAAATTTAATTAAATTTTCTAGTAAAGGAAAAGTTCTTGAAAAATCTGTCCTTGGTCTTGGCGCCGTCGCGGGATTTGTTTTTAGTTTGTTTTTCCTGTCGTCAAACGTCACGGGAAACGTGATTGGAAACGCCGGCGCGTCGTCGAACAATGTCGCTGGAATTATCACTTTAACCGCTTCTTTTTTACTCGCGTTTTTGGCGTTGAGAAAGTAAAATAAAATTGTTCCAATTCTAAACATTTATTAATTATTTTTCTCTTGTTTTAATGAGGGGAGGGGTTTTTGGATAGAGGGGATTTTCTATCCTTTGCTCGCGCGAAAAATAAAATAATCATGGCAAAAGAGACGGTTGATAAAATTTTAAGAAAATACGGTTCAAAAATTGAGAGTGAAATAAATTCTGACTCTGGAAATTACAGTTCTTCATACGAAACTTTCAAAGAGGAGCTCTCAAAAGAATATTCAGGATACGAGCGATGGGCAAACAGCCTCGGAAACATCATAAAAATAAAGCCCTCGAAAAAAGATGAAGAGAAAATCAAAAAATCAATTAATTCAGCCCATCTTTCAATTGAACCCTGGCAGGCGATAAGTCTTTCGGTTGTAAGTTTTTTATTGGTTTTTTTAATCGGGCTTTTAATTTCCGTTGCTGTCGTTTTCATTAATAATGGAAATTTTGCAAGTTTTCCTCTTCTTTTCTTTTTTCTAAGTGTCTTTACTGCATTATTTCTTTTCTCATTTTTAAACGGGTATCCAGAAAGAATTGCTAGGAGATGGAGGCTCAAAGCTTCGAGTCAGATGGTTCCGGCGATTTTGTACATTGTAGTTTACATGAGACACACTTCAAACCTTGAAAAAGCAATTCAATTTGCATCAGAACATTTAGAATATCCTCTTTCTCTTGATTTTAAAAAAATATTCTATGATGTTGAAGTGGGTAAATTCTCGACGATAAAAGAAAGTCTTGACAATTATCTTGAAAGCTGGAGGGGTTACTCTTCTGAATTTATCGAAGGTTTTCACTTGATTGAATCAAGTCTTTTTGAACCGGATGAAGCGAGGAGAATTTCAACCCTTGAAAAAGCGCTTCAGGTTGTTCTCGACGGCGTTTATGAAAAAATGCTTAAATTCAGCCATACCGTTCGAAGTCCTTTAACAAATGTGTATATGCTCGGTGTTGTTCTTCCGACTTTAGGTCTTGCGTTAATTCCTCTTGCTTCGGCGATGCTTGGAGGACTTTTAACATACGTTCACGTTTTCATTTTGTTTAATTTAATTATTCCTTTTTTGGTGTATTACCTAACCGAAAACGTTCTTGAAATGAGGCCCGGTGGATACGGAGAAACAAACCTTCTTGAGAGAAATCCTCTTTATCCAAAATATAAAAGTCAGTCCCACTACAGAAAAGCTTTTTTGATTACATTTCCTCTTTTTTTAATCAGTTTAATTCCTCTTATTTTTCAGTTTACTCCAGTTCCAGAATCGCTCGGACTTCTAAAAGATTATACTTTTTCCCAATTAGGGCTTTCGTTTCTTGGTAGCGGAAGCGTTTTCGGATTCGTTTCGACGTCGACGGGGACAAACGGACCATTTGGTCTTGGCGCCCTTCTTTTGGGTATGCTCTTTCCGATTTCAATTGCTCTTTTTTTCTCTATTGCTTACAAGAGTAAAACAAAAGAATTAATTGTTGAAAGGGAAAAAACAAAAGAACTTGAGGCGGAATTTAATAATTCTTTATTTCAACTTGGAAACCGATTAGGAAACGGAGTTCCGCCGGAATTAGTTTTTGGAAAAGTTGCAGAGTCAAGCGCAGGACTTCGTTCGGGAGATTTTTTTAGAAGGGTAAATTACAATGTCCGCCAAATGGGAATGAGTGTTGACGGGGCGATTTTTGACAAACAGCGAGGGGCGCTTCGGCTTTTTCCGTCGAACCTTATTGCAACGTCAATGAGAATTTTAATTGAATCCTCTAAAAAAGGGCTGAAGATTGCGGCGATGAGTCTTATGAGTATTTCAGAATATGTTAAAAATTTGGATAAAATTACGACGAGACTTAAGGATTTACTTGCAGAAATTATAAGCGACATGAAAAGCAATATGACCTTTTTGGCGCCGTTACTTTCAGGAATTGTCATCGGGCTTGCGGCGATGATTACGTCGATACTCGGAATGCTTCAGTTAGGAAATTTGTCCGCGACTTCTTCGAGCCTTGGAACTTTAACAAACCTGTTAAGTATATTTCAATATCAAAGCATGATTCCGCCGTATTTTTTACAAATTTCAATTGGAATTTATTTAGTTGAAATAATTTTTATTTTGACGTCGACGCTGGTGACAATTGATTCCGGGGAAGACAAGCTCGAAAGGACAAGTAAAATCGGAATTAATCTTAAAAGAGGAATGGGGCTTTATTTTGTCATCGCTCTTCTTAGTATTTTAGCGTTATACCTTTTGAGTATTTTTGTTTTAGGTAATTTGATTGGTTAAATTTTGAGTGAAGAAATATTTAAATAATATTAAATAATAATTAGCTAATGAGTGATAAATATTTGGATAAATTGAAAAAGTTTGAAACTTCTGAGAAGAACTTCGGTCAAAGACGGGAATTTGAAAAGGGATATAAATCAACAGTAGGCGATTTTGGTAGGGAAATTTATTATCCAGTAAAAGTTGATGGCATGGATCCAGAAATGAAAGGGAAATATTTAGGTGATGCAAGCAGATTAATGTCTTATGCTATTAAAACAGGAGACTCTTATCGTGCAATACAGGCCCTTGAAATATACAAACGTTTTGGAGTTGCAAATAGGTCCTCAGTTAAAAATAGATTATTAAAAGCATTGGAATCTGCGAAAAAAGATAAAAATTTTTATGAGCAGTCTCTCCCCAAAGCAAGAAACTTTTTTGAGGAGTCCAAAAATAAACCTCAAGATTTAACAAAAAAGTTATTTGGACTTGGCGCCGTCGCGGGATTTGTTTTTAGTTTGTTTTTCTTGTCGTCAAACGTCACGGGAAACGTGATTGGAAACGCCGGTGCGTCGTCGAACAATGTCGCCG
>DAIENA010000007.1 GCA_027341315.1 archaeon
ATTTTATTCAAACCAGAATCCGGGATTTCCGGGTCTTGCCTTTTTAGATTTACCCTCGGGGTCGTGTTTTTTCGCGTCATTAACTCTATAAATAAAAACTTCTTTTCCGAATTTCTTTTTTAAATTTTCAGGATTATACTTTTCCAATTCAAAAGGCAAAACATAAAGATAAACTTTTGAAATTTTTTCTCCGCGGGTTTCAACTTTTTTGACAACTTCAAAAACATTTTCAATCGCTTTTTCATATAAATCTTTTTTCAAATTTTCTTTAATTTTTATTTCTTCAGATTTTGGCCACACTGAATTTGAAATAAATCCCTTATTACCCAATTTTTCCCAAAGTTCCTCGGTAATGTGTGGACAAAACGGATTTAATAATTGTAAAAATTTTTCAAGAACTTTTTTCCCTGCACCTCCATCCGAAATTGAATCAAAAAGTTCTCTTAGTTCAATTGTGGCTTTTCTATACTCAAAAGTTTCAATGTATTCCTCAATATTTTTAATTGTATTATTTAATTTAATCTCTACTTCAGGAGAACTTTTTCCTTCCTTGAAATTTTCAAAATAGGAATAAACTTTTTTTAAAAATCTTGAACTTCCCTGGATTCCTTTTTCACTCCAGTCAAAGTCCTTGTCCGGAGAAGCAACTGAAACCAAAAAAAGACGAAGCGAATCCGTCCCGTATTTTTTTATGGTTGCAAGAGGTTCGACAACATTCCCTTTTGACTTTGACATTTTTTCGCCACCGTCGGCATGAAGCATTCCCTGATGAAAAAGTTTATTTGCAGGTTCTGAGGAATTAACTAATCCGATGTCTCTTAAAAATTTAACATAAAATCTGGAATAAATTAAATGCATGCATGCGTGTTCTGCTCCCCCAATGTAAACATCGACTGGATTCCAATAAAGAGCTTTTTGGGAATCAAATATTTTATTTTTATTTTTAGGGTCAGCATATCTTAAAAAATACCACGAGGAATTTACAAAAGTATCCATCGTGTCCGTTTCCCGACGGGCCTTTCCTCCGCATTTTGGACATTTTACATTTATCCATTTTTCATTCGTCAAAAGAGGATTTCCTTTTCCAAACTTAACCTCTTTTGGAAGTTTAACGGGTAAATTTTTAAATGGAACCGGGACGACTCCGCACTTGTCACAATAAATCATAGGAATCGGCGTCCCCCAATATCTCTGACGACTAATTCCCCAGTCTTTAAGTCTAAATTGAATTGATTTTTTTCCAAGTTTCAAATTCTCCAGAAATTTTATAATTTCTTCTTTTGCTTTTTCGTTTGAGAGCCCGTCAAATTTTCCGGAATTAATCAGCGTTCCTTCGCCCACATATGCTTCGGTTATATTTTCAGAATTTAGTTCAAAATCAACCGGATTAATCACTACTTTTATTTTTATTTTATATTTTCTTGCAAAGTCGTAATCCCTCTTGTCGTGGGCCGGAACAGCCATTACCATTCCGCTTCCATAATCAGCGACGACAAAATTTCCCACATAAATTGGAATCTTTTCTTTTGTCACAGGATTAATTGCATAAGACCCGGTAAAAGCCCCTTCCTTTTCCAAAACCGCAATATCTTTTTCAGAAACAGATTTTATTTTTTTAAGAAAATTATCCACTTCCTTTTTTTGTTCTTTAGTTACAAGTTTTTCAAGTTCCTTATGGTGCGCAGAAACGACGACGAAAGTCACGCCGTAAATTGTGTCGGGTCTGGTCGTAAAAACCGGCCACTTATTATCGTTAACAATAAAATCAATCTCCGCCCCGTAACTTTTCCCAATCCAGTGTTTTTGCATATTTTTCGTTTTCTCTGGCCATTCCATATTATCCAAGTTGCGAAGAAGCTCGTCGGCGTAATCTGTAATTTTCAAAAACCACTGTTTAAAATATTTTGACTCAACTTTTGTGTTTTCATGCCTCCAGCATTTTCCATCGACAACCTGCTCATTAGCTAAAACCGTTTTACATTCGGGGCACCAATTGACAACGGACTCTTTTTGATAAGCAAGACCGGACTCAAGCATTTTCAAAAAAATCCATTGGTCCCATTTGTAATATTCCGGATCGGATGTATTAAGAATTCTTGACCAATCGTAACTAAAACCTAGCTTTTTTAATTGAGTGGTAAAATTCTTCATTGAATTTTTTGTATACTCTTCCGGATGAGTTCCAACTTTTATCGCCGCATTTTCAGCCGGAAGACCCAAAGCATCATAACCCATCGGATGAAGAACATTAAATCCTTTCAAAAGTTTAAACCTTGCAAAAATGTCTCCGATGGTATAATTAAGAGCGTGACCCATATGAAGTCCGGTTCCTGAAGGGTAAGGAAACATTTCAAGAACGTAAAATTTTTTCTTTTTGGACTTTTCATCTGCATAAAAAATTTTTTCCTCTTCCCACTTTTTTTGCCACTTTTTTTCAATTTTTTCAAAGTCAACTTCTGCCATTACAAAACAAAAGAAAAAGGGTTTAATAGATTTTTGATATTCGTTCCACGTATTCATTTAACAGAGATTTTGAAAAATTTATAATTAAAAAACCTTAAATATTCTCCTGATTAAATTAGGACATGCAAAAAGAAGAATTTGTTGCGCAAATCTCCCAAGGAAGAGTTTCAAGTAATTCCAAAATGGCCTACACTTTTTTAAAAGACAATTTTTTCGGCGAAAGGGTAAATGAAAAAATTTTGTATTCGCTTTCTGAAGCAATGTTTCTTGTAAAAAACAAAAAACTTAAAATCTTATCAGGTAAAAAAATTTTGACTGAAAGTGAAGTTATTTCAAAGTTTTCAAAAATGGACAAAAATTTCCAGCCGAAATACGCTGTTTTTGAGGATTTACGAAAAAAAGGATTTATTTTAAAATCCGGAATAAAATACGGAGCGGACTTTTCAGTTTACACCAAAGGAAAAAAACCCGGAAAAGACCACTCAGAATGGCTTCTCTCGGCCGAAACGTACTCCAAAAAATTAAATTGGAAAGAGTTTATTCTCAAAAATAGAGTCGCGAATTCCACAAAAAAGAAAGTGCTTATTGCAGTCCAGGACAGCGAAGGAAACATAATTTATTATGACATCACCTGGAAAAAATTTTAATTTCCTAATTAATTTTTTTAATTTTCAAAAACATTTATAACAAGAAAGCACTTATTTTATAAATGCCTATAGAAAACCCTTCCTTGATTCCGGAAAAAATTATCAGCTTCATCGCAAGAAACGGACCGAGTCTGCCCGTACATATCGCCCGGGAAGTTAAACTGGACATGATATTTACTTCCGCATTTTTGTCTGAATTAATTTCTAACCAAAGAATAAAAACTTCTTATATGAAAGTTGGAACAAGCCCGATATATTTTATTCCGGGGCAGGAGCCCGCTCTCGAAAAATTCACCGAATACATAAAAGGAAAAGAAAGAGAAGCGTTAAATCTCCTAAAAAGAAAAAAATTTTTAATCGACGAAAAACAGGAATCCGCAATCAAAATCGCGCTCAGAGGGTTAAAGGATTTTGCAAAACCTTTCGAAAAAGATGGAATTTTAATCTGGAGATATTTCACAGAAAAAGAATCTGAATATGAAAAAGAAGAAGTCAAACTCGAAACTCCCGAAAAAAAAATAAACGAGGAGACGAATGCAAAAAAAGAAAAACCAAAAGAAGCTGAAGCAAAAAAAACAGCCGTTCATGAGGACAGAAAAAAAACTAAAAAGATAGTTTCTCCGAAAAAGAAAAAGTCCACAAAACAAAACGATGAAAAATTTTTCAATAAAGTAAAGGAATATTTATTAAAAAACGGGATTGAGATTCTGGATATTATCAGTTTTAATAAAAAAGATTTGGTTTTAAAAGTAGTGGAGAAAGAAAAGGAAAAATTAATTGTGGCATACAATAAAAAGAGAATAGCTGAAAAAGAAATTTTTGAAGCCTACAAAAAAGCAGAGGAAACAGGAATGGAATATTCAGTTCTTTCAATGGGCGAAACTCCGAAAAAAATAAGTAATATAGTCGACGCTGTAAAAAAGATAAATTCTATAGAAAAAATTGAATAATCACAAGCTTTAAAAAAGAAGTATTATACCTTTTAGGATGGGAAAAATAAAATCCAAGCAAGTTAAAAGAGCATCAAATGAATTGATGCAAAATGGGATAGAATTTCATAATAAATTTGAGAAAAATAAAAAAATTCTGGGAAGGGAAATGCCATCTAAAAAGATGAGAAATAAAATGGCCGGATACTTAGCAAGGTTTACTAAGCAAAAAGAAAAAGAAAAGAAAACCCTTGAAGTTAACTAACCTGTCTTAACAATCCTTTTAAACTATTTCCTTTTAATAAATTAATCTGAACTTCAGATAAATTTTGGCTCTGTAGCTCAGTGTTAGAGCGCTGCTCTCATGAGGCAGAGGTCGGGAGTTAAATTCTCCTCAGAGCCATTTTTTAAATTTTTTAATAACAGAACAAGAAAATTAATTTTATAAAAATAAATAAAATATGAAATCTCGCGAGTTTAGGATTAAAAATCCTAAGGGAACTGAAGATTAAGAGTTAGTTACTTTTTAGTACCTTTTTTCTTAGTCTTCTTTGGCTTTTTTTGCATTTAACACCTCCTTTAATTAAAAACCCAAACTACGCTTGGGTGTTAATCTACTTCTGATTAACTAAAATTTCATGATGAATTTGTTTAAATATTTTTTTCTTTTGAAAAAGAGCCTTCAAAAAATATTTTAAAAAAAAGAGGTTTCACCGACGAAAAACAAAAAAAAGTTTAATTATTAAAAGACAAAAAAATATTTTTTCGAAATTTATTAGTTAATCAAAATTTTTTTCAACAAAATAACAAAAATAAAAATTAAAATTTTTAAAAGTAGTTAAAAACTACTTTCTTTTTTTAACGGTCTTGGCTGCTTTTTTCTTCCCGGATTTTGATTTTTTAGTCTTTTTTCTTCCGGTTGATTTTTTCACCTTCGAAGATCTGACTTTCTTCTTAGTTTTTTTAACTACAGATCTTTTAGCAGTCTTACTTTTCTTAGCTACGATTTTATAACCCTCTTTTTTAATTAATGTCCTTAAACTAAGTCCAAGCTTTAATTCGAAAAATTTCAAACTGACAAGTTTTAGAACATCCAATTATTTAAATAGTTTTTTATTTTTGAAAAATTTTTAAAAAATATTTTAACAAAAAATATTTTTCCGACGGAAAAATTGGAATTGAAAATGAATTATTCTCCTAAAACCTTAATCAAAATTTTTTTGTCTCTTTGCCCGTCAAATTCGCCGTAAAATATTTCTTCCCACGGACCAAGTTCAAGTTCAAAATTTTGAACAGACACGACAACTTCCCGGCCCATTAAAGTCCTCCAGAGATGAGAAAATCCGTTGTCTTCGCCCGTCGCGTGATGTTTGTAATTCAATTCTTTTGGCGCAAGTTTTTCAAGCCAGTTTTCAAAATCTTTTAAGAGCCCGGTTTCGTTGTCGTTTATGAAAACTGAGGCTGTAATATGCATTGGATTCACAAGAGCAATTCCGTCCTGAACGCCGGACTCACGAACCGCTTTTCGAACGTCGTCGGTAATTCGGACAAATTCAATTCGTTCTTTCGTATGCATAATTATTTTTTTTGAATAAACTGCCATTTTAAAGCGGAGGGCGGGAATCGAACCCGCGAAAATTCGCTCTGCAGGCGAACGCAGTGCCATTGTGCCACCTCCGCAAGATTAGTCTTATCCGGTCAAAATCGTCCGGACATATAAAATCTTAAATACGCAAAATCTATTTAAAGATTGTTGTTAAAACTAAAAACAAAAATCTAAAAGAACACAAGCTTTAAAAAAGAAACAGACAACTAAATAACATGGCAAAAAAAGAAACAAAAAAGAAAAAGGAAGGAGAAAAAATTTCCCTTGAAGAATTCGAAAAGAAAGTAAAGGAACTCGCAAAAAGCGGGCTCACTTCTGAAAAAATAGGCCAAAAATTAAAAGACGCCGGAATTCACCCAAAAGAATATCCTAAAAAAATTTCAGAAATACTTGGAAGTTCTTACTCTAACCCGGATTTAAAAAATGTCGAGGCAAAACTTAACAAAATTGAAAACCATCTCAAAAAAAATAATCAGGACAAAAAAGCAAAAAGAGAGAAGGATAGAGTTTTCTCCCAATTAAGAAAACTGAAAAAATATTTTGGAATTCCGGTAAACTAACTCTGTTCTGATTTACCTTATAAAATGAAAGATGGTGAACTCGAAAAAACGATTGAAAAAACTGCTGATTTCTTTCTAAACGAAACAAAAGGGAAGGGAATTATTGTAGTGAGTCACTTTGACACCGACGGTATTTCTTCGGCGGCTATAATGATAAAATCTCTAAAAAGACTGGATCAAAAATTTTCCTTAAAAATTATAAAGGGCTTGAATAAATCAATAATTGATTCTTTGGACAAAAATAAAATAATTGTATTTCTTGACCTTGCCTCAGGAAGTTTAAAGGAAATAAATGAAGCCGGATTAAAAAGAGTTTTCATAATCGACCATCACGAAATAAATCCCGAAGACATCAGAGAAAACACGAGCGTGATTAACCCGGAATTAACTCAAAAACAAAGAATTTCCTCATCCGGATTAACATATCTATTTTGTAAAAAACTGGATGAAACAAACAAGGACCTTGCAAAGTTCGGCGTTCTTGGAATGATTGGGGACACTCTTGAAAAAGAAATTGATGAATTAAACAACCAGATTATCGAAGACGGCGAAATTCAAAAAAAAAGAGGACTGCTTATTTATCCGTCGACAAGACCGATAAACCGGGTCCTTGAACTTTCTTCAAATCCATTTATCCCCGGAGTCACCGGAGACCCAAGGGGAGTAATCGACATCTTAAGGGAAGCCGGACTCTCTCCAGAAGGCGGAAAGTACAAAAATTTGATAGACTTAAACGAAAAAGAAATGGAAAACTTAGCAACTGCAATAATTTTAAGAAACCCGAAAAAGAAACACAAAGAAATGATGGGAAACCTTTTTTTAATAAAAATGTTCGGAAAGCTTGAAGACGCAAGAGAAATTTCCGCGAAGATAAATGCCTGCTCGAGGGAGGGAAAACCCGAAGTCGCGCTCGCCTTGTGTCTTGAAAATTTTAATTATAAAAAGAAAGCTGAAGCAATTCACACAAAGTACCGGCAACAATTAATTTCAGGAATAAAATATGCGAACGAAAAAAAAGAGGACGGAAGAGGATACATTTTCATTAATGCAAAAGACAATATAAAAGACACGATGATTGGAACAATCTCAAGCATCCTTGCAAATTCACCGGACTACGAAGAAGGAACGGTCGTAATCGGAATGAGCTACGACGGAAAAAGAAAAATAAAAGTCTCCGGAAGAAACGTCGGAAAAAAAGGAAGGAATTTAAGGGAACTTTTGTCGTCGGTCATGGAATCTTTTAATGGAGAGGTCGGAGGACATCATTCCGCTGCGGGATGTGTTATAGACATGGAAGATGAAGAAGAGTTTATAGAAAAAATAAAAAGAAATTTAGAACTTGAAGTTGTAAGAATCGGCGAGCATAACATTTAAAACTCTCTCCTTTTTTAGTTCTTAATGGAAATTGCGCCGGGGGATATAATCGTTTGCACTGTCGAAAAAATAATCGGAACGACCGTCTTTGTAGAAATAAACGGATCAAACGAAAAGGGGACAATAATTTTAAGTGAAATTGCCGCCGGAAGAATAAGAAATTTAAGGGATTACGTAGTCCCAAAAAAAGTAATAATCTGTAAAGTTTTAAGAGTTTTACCTGATCACGTTGAACTCTCCCTCCGGCGTGTAAAAGAAAAAGAAAAAAAAGAAGCACTTGAAAAAAGCAAACTTGAAAAAAGCTATAAACAAATATTCGGGTCGGTTATGGGGGAAAAAACTTCTGAAATTATAAAAGAAATAGAAAGAGAAATGCCTCTTTCGGAATTTTTGGAAGAAGCAAAAAAAGATTCATCAGGACTAAAAAAATTAATCGGAAAGGAAAACGCAGAAAAAATTCTTGAAATGCTAAAAAAGCAAAAAGAAAAAGTGTTTTCAGTAAAAAAAGAAATAAAATTAATTTCAAACGACTCAGACGGAATAATAAAAATAAAAGAATTGCTTTCCGGAGAAAAGAAAGTTGAAGTGAAATACCTTGCAGCAGGAAGATATCTTTTGTCATCCGAAGACAAAAGCCCGAAAAAAGCCGACCAAAAAGCGACGTCCTTTTTAGAGGAAATTGAAAAAACCGTAAAGGAAAAAAATATTGAAATTTCCTACTGATAAATATCACTCAAGAAAGAAACTAAATACTTAAATACCTCAAATTTTTTAAAAAAATATGGAAAGCCAAAAGTTCAGGGTTATTATTGTAGGGATAATTTTTGACCCAAAGAAAAGAAAAGTCCTCGTTGGAAAAGGAAAACACGACCCGGGATATTCCTTTTTAGAAATCGATTTAAAACCAGACGAAGATTTGGACAAGGAATTAAAAAGAGTGACAAAAGAAAAAACCGGCTACATTATTCATAACCTTGGGGCAGTCTATGCGGAAAATAATCTTAGCGATAAAGAAATTATGAAAATATACTTCTTATGTGAAGCAACCGAGGGAAAAGAGAACAAGGGCCCGACTGTTGAAGACATGATCTGGGTAAAACCCTCTGAAGCAGAAAAAAAACTGAAGACGAAGTTTCCTACAAGGTTAAGAGAATATTTAATTGGGCTTGAATAAAATAACTAGTTTTTTGAATGGAATAGTAATCCCAAACAAATTTAAATTTGATTTCTTTTGAAAAATTATGAATTTAAAAAAATGCAAAAAATGTAAGGAATATACTTTTGAAGAAATTTGCAAAAAGTGCGGCGAAAAAACGACAGAGGCACACTACAAATTTGTAAAAGTTGCAAAAGAAATCGAAAACAGGGAATAAAAAATTATATAAATACGGCCTCTGCCATTTTAGTATGAATCAGCAACAGGAAGCCAAGATTCTGTCCTTTTTTAAAAATAAAAACTCCCCCCGGGAAGAGAAAAACTTACCCGGAAAAGTAATTGAATTTTTAGAAAAAAAAGATAGTAAAAACGTCGAGAAAGCCATAGAAATCGGAGAATATTTGTTTCTAAAAAAATTTAATAAAGAAACTCTTTTTGCGGGGCTTCTTTTTTTAGATTATGAAAAAAAAGACGAAAAAGAAATAAAGGAACTTTTCGGAGAGGAAGTCTGCGATTGCCTGTCGGACTACTTAAAACTAAAAGAGATTGCTTCAAAAGAAAAAAATGAATTAACAAGAGAATTAATTCTTTCTTCAGTCGAAAGTATTGGAGCAATTATTCTGGAATTAGTTTTCAAACTTATTGAATTAAGAAATTCCGAAAACAAAACTCTTGCAAAAGAAATTATGGAAAACGATGTTCCCCTCGCAAACCGTCTTGGACTAGAAAGAATAAAAAAAGATCTCGTGGATATCTCCTTTAAAATAATTAATCCAAGGAAGTATGAAGAAATTTCAAGATTCTTGAAGATGTCTGAAAATGAAAGAGAAAGTTACATAAAAAAAATTATAAATGAATTTGAAAACGAATTAAAAAAAGAGATTAAACATTTCAGAATCAAGGGGAGAGAAAAACAAATCTTCAGTATGTATGAAAAAATTATAAATCAAAAAATTCCTCTTGATAAACAAAAAGACCAGTTCGGAATAAGAATTATAACTCAGAACGAGGAGGAATGTTATAAAATTTTTGAAATAATTGAAAGGAAATATCAGCTTCTTGGAGATACCGTCAAAGATTATATAAAAAATCAAAAAGAAAATGGATATCAATCTATTCATCTTTGTATAAAAAAAGATGAAAAAATAATTGAAATACAATTAAGAACTGAAAAAATGGATGAACTTGCTGAAGAAGGAACTGCTTCACATTGGATGTACAAAAAAATGAAAGGCAATACTAAATTCGAGAAAAAAACAGCCTGGTTCCGGGAAATTTTAAAATTAAAGCAAAAAAAGAGTTCTCTTTTCGAGGGAATAAAAATAAACCTGTTTAAAGATGTAATTTATTGTTACACTCCTCTTGGAAAAATGATTTCACTTTCCTCGGGCGCAACCGCTTTGGATTTTGCCTATAGCATTCACGCGGAAATCGGAAATCACGCCGTCGGAGCGCTCGTCAATAAAAAGTACCTTCCTTTAAAAACTCCTGTCCAGAATGGAGACACTATAGAGATAATAACAAATAAATTTCAAAGACCAAGACGTGACTGGCTTAAATTTGTAAAAACAAAATACGCAAAAAAAATAATCTCGCGTGAAATTAAAAGAATCGAAAATATTCCGGTTCCAAAAGGAGTCGTCGTCGAGAAAAATAAAGATGAAGGAATTGAAACTCTTGCAACAATTCCTGAATTTCCTCGCCACCTGATTAATTTTGCAAAGTGCTGCAACCCGCTTCCGGGAGACGAAATTGTCGGAGTTCTTAAGTCTTACAAAAGGGCGCTTATTCATAAAAAAAGTTGCGAGCGAATCGGAGAATTGAAAAAAAATGAATTAAATGCTGAATGGAAAGAAATATTAACAAAACCGACAAAAATCTTTGCAGAAACCTCCGACCGGTCTGGAATCCTCGCCGACATAATAAACACCATCTCAAGAAAGGGATTTAAAATAAAAGAAGCAAACGCAAAATTAATTGGAAACGGTTTTGCAGAATGTTATTTTGTGGTTATTGTTGACACGATTCAGAATGTTGAAGAAATTGTAAAACGCATGAAAAAAATAAGCGGCATGAAAAAAATAAGATTGGACTAATTCTGGAATTTCTAAAAAAGTTTTTTCTGCTCAAGACTTTCTTTTACTTCTCGTTTGACTATTTCCATGTCTTTTTCCCAAAGAGGTAAAAGAGATTGCTTGTAAATTATTGCAGCTGGGTGAAACAGAGGAATCAATTTTATTTTTAATCCATTTATTTCTACAAATTTTACCTTTCCATGAACGCTTGTAATTCCGGGTTGTTTCTCCATCTCTTCAACTTTCCCGTCGGCAAGAAAAAATTTTGTCGCGTAATTTCCAAGGGAGCAAATAACTTTAGGTTTTATTTTTTTTATTTGCTCCAATAACCAGGGAGTGTGAGCTTTGATTTCATCGGGAAGAGGGTCCCTGTTTTCCGGCGGACGACATTTTAAAATATTTGCAATATAAACGTCGTCGATACTAAGCCCGACTTTTCCTAAAAGTTCGTCAAGATTTTTCCCGGCGCGCCCGACAAAAGGAATTCCCTGCAAGTCTTCATTTTTTCCCGGAGCTTCGCCGACAAAAAGAATATCTGCGGTTAAATTTCCTTTTCCAACAACAATATTTGTGCAGTTCTTGCAAATTTCTGTATCTTTCACAAGTTTTATGTATTCTGGCTCAACCATCTAAAAAAGAAGACAAATCTTTTTAAATAAATTATCTTTCCAACTCTCATGGAAAAAACATTAGTCTTGATAAAACCGGACGGAGTGCAAAGAGGACTCGTCGGAGAAATAATAAAAAGATTTGAAAATACGGGATTAAAAATTATCGGAATGAAAATGGTCTGGACCGACGAAAATTTTGCGCGAAAACATTATCGTGAAGATTTGGACATTCGGTATAAAGAAGTTAAAGAAAAATATGGAAGAGACGTGCGAAAAGAATTAGTTGAATATTTAAAAGAAGGGCCGGTAATTGCATTTGTTCTTGAGGGAATTGATGCAATAAAAATGGTAAGAAAACTCGTCGGAGTAACTTACCCGAGTGAGTCCGTTCCGGGAACAATACGCGGAGACTTTGCGCACATATCAAAAAATTATGCAAATGAAAAAGAGATAATGGTAAGAAATTTAATCCACGCTTCAGGTGACGAAGCCGACGCCAAAATCGAAGTTCCGCTTTGGTTTAAACCCGAAGAATTACATTCTTACAAAACATTTCACGACTTGATTGCCTTAAAAAAATAGCTAAAAAATGAGAAATTTCTACGAGGAGTGTTACAATATTTTAAAAAAAGTTCCGAAGGGAAAAGTTACGACATATAAAAACCTCGCCCGGGCTCTTAACTCAAAAGCATATCGCGCCGTCGGAACAGCGATGAATAAAAATCCATATGCTCCGAAAATTCCGTGCCACAGAGTTGTCAATTCCGACGGGAAAGCCGGAAAATTCGCACACGGAACGGCAAAAAAAGTTAAGATGCTTCGGTCTGAAGGCGTCGACGTCGTCGATGGAAAAATTGATTTGAAAAAGTTTGGTTTTAAATTTAGATAAATATGTGAGGGACGGTGCTCCCAACTTCGCACAAATTTTTTCTTTTCTAAATTTGAATCTTTTGGAACTCTACCACGAAATTGCTCGTCGAACCGTCGGTTCTCATCCCAATAAAAACTGTGAGGGCAAACATTTTCATTGTTATCAATTGCTTTTGTTTTGACGATGCAAAATGTGAGGGACAGGGTTCGAACCTGCGTAGGCGTAAGCCACTGCCGCTTAAAGGCAGCCCGTTTGACCACTCCGGCACCCCCACATTATTACAAGGTGCTGGACGAACCAAAGCATATTGGTGACATCCGGCACCCCCACATAATACATTTTTTAGAAGGGGATTGCTTAAAAATTTACCTGTTAGATTTTTAAAATATATTTTGCAATATTCACTTAAAATATTAAAAAAACATTTAAGGGAAATAAAATAAAAAAGATTATGACAAAATCAAAAAATTTGATTAATTATCTAATTCTTGGAACTGTTTTAATGTTTGGAGGATGTTCAAAGGAGAGATTTATAGAAATTTACAATCCAAAAATAAATAGATTTGTTGAAGAAGAAGACGGAATCAGAGGAACTTTAATAAATAAGAATATAGAATACTTTGATAAAAATAACTTGCAGGTTTTTATCGACGCAGATAGTATTGAAAAAAATTCCCTCTTCGAATTCCCAAAAAAGGACGAGTTTATCCTCTTGGAAGACAGTTTAATTTTTGAAAGAATAAAAAAGAATCTTGAATTAATAAAAAAAATTGATACCCAAAAAGTAAACATAGACAAGAGATATGAACCAATAAAAAATCTCCTTTCCGAACTTAACGAATTTTACAAAAAAGAACCCGAAAGAAATTATAAAACTCTGCGCGAAACTTATATAACAATCGGGGAAAATATAAACGACTCGACAGACCTTTCGAATTTATCCTTGGAAGAAGTCTTATCCGGAAAAGGAGGAACTTGCGTGGACATGATTTCTACATTTTGCCCTTTTTTGAAATATTATGGTTACAATGTGGATTATGTCTTGGGAGAAGTTAATAAGGACACTCTGGACTTTCACACATGGATTAGCGTAAAAATTAACGGAGAATCTTTTGACCTTGACCCGACTTGGTATAACAACAATTTTGTTCCGCTAAAAAAAAGAATAAAATTTGAAGCAAATAAAAATACAAAGAGAGATATAATCAAAAAGAGTAAAAACTAAAATTATTTCTTTTCCTGAAATTTGACGCCTAATTCATGGAGTCTAGAAATATGCATTTGCATTATCTTTTCGACGTTTTGGATAACCCGTATCAGCTCGATTCTTTCGGCGGCAAGAGTGTTCAATGCACCTTCGTGAAATCCAATCTCGGACTCCTTTGACATTTTCGCAACTTCGGCGCCGTCTGTCTTTTTCGACGACAACGCTTTTTCTAAATTATCTTTGTTTATTTCCATAACTAAAAAAAAGAAAGAGAGTTTAATTAAGTTTTCATTTGGAAAAGATTATAAATTTCAAATCAAGATTATTCTTATGACTTCGAGATCGTTCGCTCCGCTGGCTATACTTGCAATTGTTTTACTCGGGATAAATACAATTATTTTATTTTCCGGAACTTTTTATCCTGCTCCTTTATCCACAGAAATAATTCTTGGTCTCTGGTTTCAGGTTGTCGGCACACTTTCTTTAGTAACTTGGAGTGTATTCACAATAGTAAAAAATTTTATTCAAAAAAATAATTAAATTTACTCTTACGGTTACGTTCGTTGTATTGTTATATCTCTTGTTCAAATTTCTTTTTTAAAAAAGGCGAGACAAACTTTTGGATTTTCTTTTTTTGTTGTTCAGTTAGATATCTAAAACCTCTTATTTCTCCAATACAATTTTTTGAATTACATCCGCACTTAAAACTACAATTTTTAACCAGATTAATTAAATCGTATTCACTAGTATTATAATTAAATGAAATTTCTTCTCCAATTTGAATATCTCTCAGTGCAACAAGATTCAAATTCTGCCAATCAATATAGCAGTTTGGATTGCAGGAGTGGTTCAAAAAATCATCAAATTTAACGGTCGATTCCAAAAATTTATTATCATCTATCTGCAAAGATTTTGAATTTGTGTGGGTATCATCATCAATTTTTCCATCAAAATGGAATATAATCGAATCTCTTTTAAGTAATTTTTCAGCGAACAATCCTTTTCCATTATTGGATTTTTTAATTTTGATTGAGGGAGGAATACACATACTGAGGATTGGATAAATAGATATAAAAAGTTAACTTCCCGTAACCTACAAGTAGATATGAAGAAATATAATATCATGATTAAGAAAAATTAATAAATATAAATCTTCACTTTAAGAAATGATCTGGTTTATTATCGCCTTTATGTCCATTTTATTTTTATCTTTTGAATCTCTTATTGATAAATTACTGGTAGTTAATAAAGAAAAATCCCTTGACCCTCTCGTTGCGTCTTTTTTTAGAAATTTCGCTTTTTTTGTTATAATTGCTATTTCTGGCGTTCTGGGTGTTTTTGGAAAAATGAATTTTTTTGCAACTTGGATTATTTTTGTCCTGGGAGCATTTTGGATATTAAACTCACTTGCTTATGATTTTCTGTTAAAAAATATTGAGATAAGTCGATCAAGCTCCATTACATACATTTTCCCCTTATTACTTTTACCTCTTGACATCTTGATTTTTGGAGAAAAATTTCTTCCAATTAATGTTGCTGGAATTTTTCTCTTGGTATTAGGATCTTTGACAATGTCTCTATCATTTTCTAAGGGAACATTGAAAAATCTTTTTTCATGGAAAGTTTATTTATTCCTTTTCATCAAATTTATTATTCTTGCTTTTTCATTAATTTTATTTAGAGAATATAACATCCTATACGGACTCAACGAAGTGAGTTTTTACTTTAGCGTCTGGATTTTTGTTATCTTAACATATCTTCCAATTATGTTTTTTAAAGGAAAAATGAGAAAGATTGTAAAAACTGCCTCCGAAAATAAATTTCTTTTAAAAACCTTTGTCTCTAAATCGTTTGATGTGGGCGGTTCAATTCTTTCTTTAATCGCTATAACCTTCACCAACATGACAAAGGTAGAAGCAGTGGGTTCTTTTTTCCCACTATTAGTTCTGATTTTTGCATTTATATTTCAAAAATTAGGATTTAACTTAAAAGAGAATTTCTCCATAAAAACAACAATCCAGAAAATTATTGGAATCACCTTAATAATTTTTGGGAGCATTATCCTAATTTTTTAAATTTTATTGGAATTAATTTCCTATTTCAGCCAAATATTTCTCTGCTTCAATTGCAGCTTCACATCCTGTTCCGGCGGCGGTGATTGCCTGCTTGTAGATGTGGTCCTGAACGTCGCCCGCGGCAAAAACTCCCGGAAGGTTCGTTCGCCTTCTTTCGTCGGTTTTAATAAATCCATATTCGTCGAATTTGATAATTCCTTCGAAGATTTTCACATTCGGAACGTGGCCGATTGCCAAAAAAACTCCGTCAATTTTGTAATCTTTTGTTTTTTCGGTTTTTGTATTTTTTATCGTGACTGTTTTTAGAGGCGCTTCTCCGACGAGTTTTACAATTTCTGAATTCCACAGGAATTTTATTTTTGGATTTGACTTAACTTTTTCCTGCATTATTTTACTTGCCTTTAACTCGTCTCTTCGGTGAACAATTGTAACTGTTTTTGCAAACTTCGTCAGAAAATTTGCCTCTTCACAGGCGCTGTCCCCTCCGCCGACAACAAAAATTTCCTTATCTTTGTAAAAAAATCCGTCGCACGTTGCGCACGTGTGAAGCCCGCGGCCCTGAAATTTTTTTTCTTCGGGAAGTCCAAGCCACCTTGCCGAAGCGCCCGTCGAAATAATCACCGCTTTTACAGAATATTTTTCTTTACCTGCAGTTATTTCATAACCCTCTTTAATTTTTTTAAAACCAGTCACTTCTTTTTGAATAACTTTGGCTCCAAACTTTTCAGATTGTTTTTTCATTTCCTGCATGAGTGTCGGACCAAGTATTCCATCTGAAAAACCCGGAAAATTTTCAACAGTTGTTGTAAGCATCAATTGTCCGCCTTCTTCGATTCCGGTAAACACGAGCGGTTTTAACTCGGCCCGGCCGGCATAAATAGCAGCGGTCCAACCCGAGACACCTGCCCCAAGAATAATTAAATTTTCCATGAAAAGTTTAGGAGATTTTTATTTAAATAAGTTTGTTAGTTGTGAAGAAAACTGTGAAAATTTTACAGTTCATAACTTATCAATTTCTCTAGCAAGGCTCCGGTCTTTCTCGGTAATTTTATTTTCAGAGTGGGTGGTTAAAGTTATTCGAACTTTATTGTAATTGTGAATTAAAATATTTGGGTGATGCCCGGCTTTTTGTGCAAGCTTTGCAACCTTGTTAACAAATTCGAGAGCCGACTTAAAATCTTTAAAATTAAAATCTCTTACTAAAAGCATGTCTTCTTCTATCCATTTCATACAAAATCAAGGCAACAGAACTATTTATTTTTTACCTTTATCCTCTCTAACGCATGTACATACCCATAGGAATAAAAATGAAAAGGAAGAACAAAAGAACTAAAAACGAAATTCCTAAACCGACTATGCTTGTTACAAAACCCGCCGTCGAAACCCCGTTTTCATAGATTTTTTTCTGTTTGACTGAGAAAACAATTCCAATAATTCCCGCAGGAATACTAAGCACAACCGACCATGAAAAAATAATACTGAAAATTCCCAAAATTAAACTTGTAATCCCGAAGTCGTTCTTTTTTCCTGCCATATTTTGTTTAACATAATAATATATTTAAAACTTCCTTTGCCCAATAAAACATGAAAAAAATACTCTTCATTGGCCCGCCCGGCTCAGGAAAAGGAACCCAGGCAAAGATTTTGGAGCGCAACGGATTCAAGACAATTGGAACCGGAAACTTGATAAGAAATTCTACAGACCCAAAAATAATTCGATACAGGGAAGTTGAATACCTTGAGGGAAAATTACTTTCTGACAAATTAATTTTTGGATTAATCGAAAAAGAAATTTTAAGTTTACCTAAAAATTGCGAAGGTTACATTCTTGACGGAGCCATTAGAAATATTGAACAGGCTAAATATGCCAGAGAAAAAGGAATTGTCAATTTGATATTATATTTTTCCGTCGACGAAAACACAGCGATAGAAAGAATATTAAAAAGAAACGGGGGAAGAAGCGACGACAACCTTATCTCGGTTAAAAAACGATTCGAAGAATACAAGGAGAAAACCGAACCAAGTTTGAAATACCTTAAAAAAAATTTTGAATTTCACAAAATTGACGCTTCAAAAACAATTGAAGAAGTGAATAAAAAAGTTTTGAAAATTTTAAAACTCCGAGATTAAATTTATTAATACCTTTTTCCTTTTCATTTAATGAGACAACTAGTTTTTGAAATAATAAAAAAAGCCTTGAAAAAAATGGATGTAAAGTTTGACGAGGAAAAAATTAAATCTTCTGTTGAAGTTCCAAAAGATTTTTCAAACGGGGATTACGCGTTCCCTTGTTTTGTCCTCGCTCCGGAGATGAAAATGCCCCCGCACGAAATAGCAATTCAAATTCGTGAAAAAATCGGAAACGTTCCGCTGGAACTTTCAGACGTCACGACCGCCGGACCTTACCTGAATTTCTTTTTGAACAGGAACCTGCTCTCTTACGAATTAATTAAAAAAATAAAAAAAGAAAAAGAAAACTTCGGAAAAAACACCGACGGTAAAAGCGAAAAAACAATGATTGAATTTCCGTCGCCAAATACAAATAAACCTCTTCACCTGGGGCACTTAAGAAATATGGCAATCGGCGAAAGCCTCTCAAGAATTTCTGAAGGAAACGGGGAAAAAGTGGTGAGAGCAAACTTAAACAATGACCGAGGAATTCATATCTGCAAATCAATTTTAGCTTACCAAAAGTGGGGAAAAGGTAAGACTCCCACAAAAAAAATAAAATCGGACCACCTCGTCGGAGATTTTTACGTGATGTATTCCAAAAAAGAAAAAGAAAAACCCGAACTTGAAAATGAAGCACATCTACTTTTGGGAAAATGGGAAAAAGGAGATAAACTCACAATTGAAGTCTGGAAAAAAATGAATAAATGGGCGCTTGATGGATTCGAAAAAACTTACAAAGAGTTTGGAATAACTCATGACAAAGAATATTTTGAAAGTAACATCTATAAAAAAGGGAAGGAGATAATTCTCGACGGAGTTAAAAAAGGAATTTTTGAACAAACTCCCGACGGAGCGGTAAAATTTGATTTGAAAAAAGAAGGGCTCGGAGAGAAATATCTTTTAAGGTCCGACGGAACGTCGCTTTACGCAACACAGGACATTTATTTAGCATATCTAAAACAAAAAGACTTCAACTTAACAAAAAGTTATTATGTCGTCGGAAACGAGCAGGAATATTATTTCAACGTTTTATTTAAAATTTTGAAAAATTTAAACATCCCTCTGAAAGGATTAAAACATATTTCGTACGGAATGGTAAACTTGCCCGACGGAAAAATGAAATCCCGTGAAGGAACGGTAATCGACGCGGACGATCTTATTGAAAAAGTTGAAGAGCTTGTAAAAAAAGAAATTTCAAAAAGGGAAAAAATTTCAAGAAAAGAACTTGAAAAAAGAAGCCACATCCTGGCTCTCGCAGCAATAAAATACATGCTCCTAAAAATTAACATCACAAAAAACATGCTCTTCAATCCAAAGGAGTCTATTTCATTTGAAGGAAACACCGGTCCGTACCTTTTGTATTCGTACGCGAGAGCTTCTTCAATTATAAAAAAATCAAAAAAAACCGGAAAGATTAATTCCGAAGAAAAACTTGAAGAAAAAGAAATTGAATTGATGCTGAAAATAAAAGATTTTCCGGGAATAGTAAAAAAAGCCTACACTGAACTTGACCCGTCCGTCGTCGCAAATTATTCTTACGAACTCTCAAAAATATTCAACGAATTTTATCATTCTGAAGACGTCATCGGCTCGAAAAAAGAAGATTTAAGAATAAACATCGTAAACTCTTTCAGGCAAACTCTGAAAAATTCGCTCTATCTTTTGGGAATTGATGTTTTAGAAAAAATGTAAGATTTTAGAACCACAAATTATTTAAACATATGAATTCTGTTTCATATATGAAATACGAGCCGGATAAATTAGAGTATTCTTACGACGCACTTGAACCATACATTGACAAAGAAACAATGGAGATTCATTATTCTAAACACTATTTCACGTACGTCAGTAAATTAAACGCAGCGCTTGAAAAAAATCCGGAGCTTTACAAAAAATCCGTCGAGGAATTATTGAAAAATTTAAATTCTATTCCTGAAGAAATAAGACAGGCAGTGATAAATAACGGGGGCGGAACTTACAACCACGGATTTTTCTGGAAGATTTTAAAAAAAGACGTCGAAGCAAAAGGAAAAATTGTTGACGAAATTAAAAATAGGTTCGGTTCTTTTGATGAATTCAAAACGAAATTTTCCGAAGCGGCGACAAAAGTATTCGGAAGCGGATGGGCGTGGCTTGTTTACAACAAAAAAGATAAAAACATTGAAATAATTCCAACGTCCAATCAGGACTCGCCGGTTTCAAAAGGATTGATTCCTCTTTTAGGAATTGACGTCTGGGAGCACGCCTACTATTTAAAATATCAAAACAAAAGACCTGAATACATCGAAAATTTCTTTAAAGTTATCAACTGGGACAAAGTTAATGAGTTTTATTTGAAAGCAAAAAAATAATTTTAAAAACCTAAATTCCTTATTTTGATGATGGACGAAGTTGTTTATAGAATAATTGCAATTCTGGGCTTAGTCGTTGTTGTTCTTGGAAATTATTTTTCTCTGAAAACAAACACCCGGAAAAAATACACCTATCTTCTTTTTGTCGTCGGAGCGGTCTGTCTTCTTTTGTATTCCGTAAGTATTAACGATGTGATTTTCACCATCCTTCAGGCGGTTGTGATTGTCACATCTTTAATAGAATATTATATTGTCCACATAAAAAAATCAAAAAGTCCGAAGATAAAACAATAAAACCCAAATATTAAAAACGCTTCTTCCTTCTAAAAGTAATGAGATATGAAAAACTTGCAAAAGTTTACGATGAGCTTTCGGGAACTTCAAAAAGGCTCGAAAAAATTGATATTCTTTCCAAATTTCTAGAAGAAGTGAATGAAAAAGATTCCGACGTGATGTATCTTCTGGAAGGCGGGGTCTATCCTGCTTACGACGAAAGAAAAATCGGCATTTCAAATCAGCTGGCAATAAAATCAATTTCAAAATCCACCGGCACCGACCCGAAAAAAGTTGTGATTGAATGGAAAAAAATCGGCGACCTCGGCGAAGTAGCAAAAATTTTGACGAAGGGAAAAAAACAAATGACTCTTGCCTCCCACGTTTTAACGACGCAAAAGGTAATTGAAAACCTTAGAAAGTTAACCGAATTCGAGGGGAAGGGAACAGTCGAAAAAAAACTTTCTCTTATTACCGAACTTTTGACTTCCGCTTCACCTATTGAAGCGCTGTACCTTGTGAGAACTCTTATCGGAGATTTAAGAATCGGTGTTCAGGAGTCGACGATAAAATACGCCATGTTAAAAGCATTTTTCAAAAACGATAAAGAATATGAAGAAGACCTTCAAAAAGCAATCGACCGTTCAAACGATTTGAAGGAAGTTTTCGAATCCGCAAAAACGGGCGATGTAAAAGAACTTGAAAAAATAAATCTGGAAGTCGGAAAGCCGATTAAAGCGATGCTTGCTCAAAAAGCTAAAGACGTCGACGACGCTTTTTCTCATCTTGGAATTCCGATGGCAATCGAATACAAATACGACGGGTTCCGGCTTTTAATTCACAAAAAAGGAAATAAGGTTACACTCTTTACAAGAAGTCTTGAAAACGTAACAAAACAATTTCCGGAGGTTGAAAAATATGTGAAGGAATTTATAACCGGAGATTCATTTATTTTAGATTCCGAAGCTGTCGGCTATGACAAAAAAACAAAAAAGTACACTGACTTCCAGGCAATTTCTCAGAGAATAAAAAGAAAATACGACATAAAAAAACTTTCAGAAAAACTCCCTGTCGAAGTGAATGTTTTTGACGTTCTTTTTTACAACGGAAAACCCGAACTCGAAAAACCGTTTAAAGAAAGAAGAAAAATAATTGAAAAAATAATTAAAAGTCATCCTTACAAACTCATCACTTCAAAATATATGGAGACGGGCGAAAAAAAAGTCGTCGAAGAATTTTACAAAAAAGCGCTTAAAGACAATCAGGAGGGAATCATGATGAAAAACCTCGACGCGCCGTACAAACCGGGGCGAAGAGTCGGAAACATGTTGAAATTAAAACCCGACACGAGCGAACTTGATTTAGTAATAACCGGCGCCGAATGGGGTGCGGGAAAAAGAGCGGGTTGGCTTTCTTCGTTCATACTTTCGTGCAGAAAAGAAAATGAATTTTTGGAAATCGGAAAAGTCGGAACAGGAGTCGCTGAAAAGGAAACTGAAGACAACAAAATCACTTTTGAAAACTTAACTAAACTTTTAACTCCCTTAATAACAAAAGAAAAAGGAAAAGAAGTACAAATAAAACCAAAAATAGTCGTGACCGTGACTTATCAGGAAATTCAAAAATCTCCGACGTACAAATCCGGCTGGGCGCTTCGTTTTCCAAGAATAACCGTCTTACGTGAAGACCGGGGAACTGGCGACATCGCGACACTCGAAGAAATCGAGGAAGACTTCAAAAATTCAAAACACGAAAATTGGAAATATGGTTGAAAGGGATTAATTTGTGGGGAAGATGAATAAATTTTTTCTAGTAAAGAGGAGGTAATAGATAACCTTTTTCACCGCCCGCTTTTTAGGATTAATGATTAAAAACTTTTTTTATCGACGATAATGTAATCCGCCCAAAAATACAAATGTTTAAATACTTAAAAATTATCTGTTAATATGGCTTGGGCAAAACTGAAGTATAAAAAGGATGAAATAAATTGGGCGGGAAGAATTTTAGTTAAAAATAATTCTTCTATGGAAGAGAAACAGAAAGCGCTTGAAATATTGGACAATTGGAGGGCAGTTCACGCTTATCCTTTACATATATTCCAGGGAACTCTTAAAAGAAAAGCAACTGCGACAGATAAAAAAAGTCCCTTGATTTCCCAAAGACTTAAGCGTGTTCCCGCAATAACATATAAGCTTCAGAGAGTATATCCTAATCGCAGTAAAGCAACCATGAAACTTTTTCAAATGCAAGATATTGGAGGTTGCAGAGCAGTAGTCTCAGATTTAACAACAGCAAGAAGACTTTATGTAGAAGGATATCTCAAGGGTGATTTAAAACACAAATTAATTAATAAAAAAAATTATATTGATCAAAAAAATGAACGAGAGAAAATTGATGGGCCTAAACCAGATGGTTATAGGGGATTCCATTTAGTTTATTCCTATAAAACCCCTCGTGGAATGAAAAGATATAATGGTTTACTTACAGAAATTCAAATAAGAACAAAATTACAACATCTTTGGGCCACAGCTGTGGAAACTGCAGGATTCTTTACAAGACAGGCAATTAAATCTAACGAAGCAGAAAAAGAATGGCTTGATTTTTTCAGGTTAATGGGTTCTGCATTTGCCAAAATGGAAAAGTGTCCAGTAGTTCCAGGAACTCCCGAAGATGAAAAAGAGTTATATTTTAAAATAAAGGAAAAGGAGAAAGAAATAAATTTTATGGATAAAATTGCAAAATGGGCTCAGGTTATATCTCACTTAGATAGCCAAATAAAATCTGCAAAGAAAGATAATGTAACCTTATTTTTATTAGAATTAGATTTGTTACGTAAAAAAACAATAATCACAACCTTTAATGAAGATGATGAAGAAAAAGCGATTAAAATGTATAATGAACTTGAAAAAAAATATCCAATAGGAAAAGATTATGATATAGTTTTGGTAGGAGTAGATAATATTTCTGATTTAAAAAAGGCTTATCCTAGTTATTTTCTTGATATAGCTGAGTTCTTAAAACATCTAAATTTTATAATTACAAAATATAATTAGACCAATTTTCAAGCTATACCATTTTATTTGATGGTACAAGGCATTTCATCGTCTAAAAAACCTTTATAAACCCCATTTCTCTTTAAAAAAGAATGGTAGCAAAAAAACCTGCTAAATCTGGTAAGAATTCCGAATATAAAATACAAAATATTGTCGCAACGACGTCTCTTGAAAAACCCGTTCCGTTGACGAAACTCGCGCGGACTCAGCCGAACACCGAATACAATCCCGAAACTTTTCCAGGCCTTGTTCTTAGAATTAAAGAACCAAAATCGGCCGTTCTTGTTTTCTCGTCGGGAAACCTCGTTTGCACCGGAACAAAATCACTTACTCAGGTAAGAAAAGTTATCGACGAAGTTATAAAACAATTAAAAAAAGTAAACGTCAAAATTACAATCGTTCCAAAAATCACCGTTCAAAATATCGTCGCTTCCGGAACAATAAACCTGCAGTTAAACTTGAATTACCTCGCTCTTGAAATGGAAAACACCGAATACGAACCCGAGCAGTTTCCGGGGCTCGTCTACAAACTTGAAGATTCAAACGCAACGTTCTTGCTTTTCTCAAACGGAAAACTCGTTTGCACCGGAACAAAAAACAAACAGCAACTTGAGGACTCTATGAATCAGCTTCTAAAAAATATAAAAAATATTTTGAAAAATTATAAGAAATAAAATTAACATCCATTCAGTAATCTAGGAATCTTTTCTTCTAAGTCACAGGTTTTCAAACCGAAAGCAGGTTGGGTTATAAATTTGTCAAAAAGCACACATGGAATCCCGTCAAGATTAAAACGATAAAAATTAATTTTCTCATTTAGCTTGAATGGCTTTTTATTTTCAAGAGGGATAAGATTATTTTCAATAAAGAGCAAATAAGACAATTTCCCATGAATGAGTATCAACCTAACTTCATTTAGTTCTTTTATAAAATTCAAAGTTGATTTAACTCTTTCTTTTAAGTATTCTTTTTGTTCATCTGTTAAAGAGTTTGATATCCCAAATTGGTTTGAATGATAAGGAATCAAATCAAAATTAATCAAGTGATCATGATAATAATCCCAAAAACCAGGGTATTTTTTATAATTAACATCAAGACCTGAAAATAGCTTAGATAATCTTCTGTAATAAAAAGATTTCATTTTATTGTTCTTAAAAAATTTAAAAAAATTTTTAATAAAAAGGAGATATTCATCCCAAGATTTACTTTTCAATGCCTCTTCTTTTGGATTTTGCTTTTCCGAAAATCCGGGATTAATTCCGACGATGACATACTTATAATTATTATCTTCAAAGTTCCCTTCAAAATAAGTAGGGCAATAGTCATTCCTCAACTTTGCTTTATTTTTTAGATTAAAGAGTTTAGAAACATTATCAACTTTTTTTTGATATTCTATATAATCATCGTGAAACAAGTTAAAGTCTTCTCTTACAT
>DAIENA010000008.1 GCA_027341315.1 archaeon
AAAGTCATATCTAATCCATTTTTTTCCAAGGTCAATTTTGTGTCCTCCGGATTCAAATTTCAAACTGCCAAGAACTTTTTTTGCAACTTCTTTGTACATTTCTTCAACGAGTTTCATTCCGTCTTCGTAATTTGCGTAACCCCAGTAAAATTCCATTTGTGTGTAGTCCTGAAGATGTTCGGCGTCCATTCCTTCGTTTCGAAACTGCCGTCCGATTTCAAAAGTTTTTTCATACCCAGCAACTAAAAGTTTTTTTTGCCAAAGTTCTCCCATTGAAATTCGTAAATACACGTCAAGGTCCAGAGCGTTGTGATGCGTTTTGAAAGGTGTCGCTGCTGCTCCGCCGGCGGAAGCCTCAAGAATTGGTGTTTCAACTTCTAAAAATTTTTTCTCAATTAAAAAATTTCTTATCGTGGACCAGAAAATTTGTTTTTTTAAAAAAATATTTTTAACGTCCTCGTTCATAATAATGTCTAAATATCTTTTTCTGAGTTTTTCATCCTCATCTTTTAGTCCCTTGTGTTTGTCAGGCAACGGCAAAACAGATTTTGTTAAAATATAAAACTCTTTTACTAAAATTGAAACTTCCCCTGTTTTTGTTTTCATAGGGTTTCCTTTTGCACCGACTATATCTCCGGCATCAACTTTATTAAACAAATTCCATATCTTTTCAGGCGTTTCGCCTTTTTGAAAAACAAGCTGAATATTTCCCGATAAATCCTGAAGTGTAACAAAAGAAATTTTTCCAAAATCACGTTTTGTCATGACGCGCCCGGCGACAATTTCAAAAGTTTTCGCTTTTTCTTCTAATTTTAATTTCGAAAACTTTTCTTTAATTACCGTCGACGAATTTCGTTTCTCTTGTAAAACAAATCGGTCTGGGTACGGATTAATTCCGGACTTTTTAAGTTCGTCAATTTTCTTTATTCTTTCTTCAACAATCTGTTCTTCACGTCCCATGAATATAGCTGGATAATGAGATTTATAATATTTTGGATGTAATTTTAATTAATATTTTTGAGAAGATATATTGTTATAAACTTCAAGACCATTAATATCCCATGAGGGATAAAAACAAACTGAATAATTGTAAGGCTCTTGAAGAAATGGTAAAAAATGTGAACAAAAAAGTTGCAAAATTTCAATTAATGGTTTTGGATGAATTCAAAAAAGGGGAAAATTATAATAAACAAAAAGTCGAAAACTATCTTCTTGTGATTTCCGAATTGGGGGATGCCATGAATATAAAATATTCAACTTCTGAACTAAAAAGTATAAACTTAACATTATACCAAGGAGAAACTCTTTTAGATTACCTTCCTTTTATCCAAGAAGAAAAAATTGAAAAAATAAAAAGTTAACTATTTATTTTGTTGTAATTATAAGAAGGTAACATAACAAAAGATTTAAATAGTTGTTTTGCTAAAATAAGTCTATGAAAAAATATCTTAAAAATACTTTATTAATATTAGCTACTGCTTTGGGATTGCAATATTGTGCTCAATCCTATAGACTGGGCTCACATTTAGGGGGGTTAGAAAGTGAATTTGAATATCAGGCAAAACACCCCAAAATAGAGTGGGTTGAATCGGGGGGGAGGATGATAGACAGGAGAACTTGGGGTAATAGGCTTGACAAAATTGTGGAAGTGAGAAACCAATTTCTGAAAGATAATAATTCTGCTTCGTATTATAATTGGAATGTTGGAAAGGCAGGTTTATTTGATATTAATACCATTGGTATTAATTTACCAAAAAATCTTTTTGGTTTGTTTAGTGATGTGGATACCCAAGCAATAGAAAAATATTTTAAGGGAAAGGAAAAAGGCAAGATCAATTAATCATTTTCTCTTCCCGAATTTTTCATCTAACTTTTTGTTTAATAAATAGTCTACATATTTTTGGTTTTTGTCGGTCCGTTTCACATGTTTATAAGTTATTTTTTCAAACTTTTCCTGGGCTTTTTGCACTTCCAAAAATAATTTCATCAGATACGGATTTTTAACGCGATACTCTCCGAGAAGTTGTCTAACAACCAGCTCGGAATCTAAAACGCACGTTATTTCTCCGGTCGTGTGTTTCGACGCAATTTCAAGCGCCCGGATTAATGCGATGTATTCGACGACGTTGTTTGTCGATGGTTTTTTTAGAATTTCTGAATACTCTTCAAGAATTTTATCCTCGTCTCTTACAATCAGGCCGACCGCCGCCGGTCCGGGGTTTCCTCTTGCTCCTCCGTCGGAATTTGTGTATATCATTTTCACCGGGAAGAATAAAAGAAATTATATTAATAAATTATTCTCTTATTTATTTTTAATCCAAGGTTTCTTTGTAAATTTTTTCAAGAAGATTATGGTATTTCAACTGTTCTTCATTCTCTGCGTTAATTTTTTCTATAAAACCTTTTCTGAGGTCTCCAACGGGAGTTTTTGTTCCCTTAATTATAATATTTCCTTCCTCGTTAGATTCTTCTATAATATCAAGCAGTCCGGAATTTTTTATTTTGTTAAGAATTAGAGGATACTGCACTGGAGTAATTAATCCGATTAAAGAATATTTACATCCTGATTTCATTTTAAGATAGAAATTACTTTGTTTAAAAATATTTTTGTTTTAGAATTAAATATGCAAAACTTTAAACGATTTAAAATCCTGAAATCTTTCTTCTTTTTCCTCAACATTTTTTATTTCAGAATGTTTTGGACCTTTCCGGCAAATTTCAATCATCTTTCGTATTTCTTCGGGATTTCCCTCTATAAAAACTTCAACTCTTCCGTCTTCAAGGTTTCGAACAAATCCTTTGATATTCAATTTTTCGGCGTTTTCTTTTATATAACTTCTAAAAAAAATTCCCTGGACAATTCCGGAAATATAGAGACGAACGGATTTTTTCATGTTCATAAAAGATAAAATGAGTTTTTATTTTTTGTTATAGGCTAAATTGGAAGTTTTGCCTTACGAAGCCCGCGTCCTGGACGTCTGAACGATTGTCGGAGGAGGAACGTTTTGCGTCGGCGTCGGAGTTTGAGCGACCGGCGCGGAATTTTGGACCGGAGGAGGATTATAACTTGCCATGGAGGAGGAATTGTTTCCAAAGGAGAAATTTTTGTTCGGAATCGCTGCAACATTTTTTCCAAAATTTCCGAATGCAATTATATTTGCAGAAACCAAAATAAAAACAACAATTGAAATTCCAAGAATGATTCTTAATTTTTTAAATCTCATATTAATTTTATCTAAAATCAAAAACCTCCTCGTGAATGTTTGATTTTTTTACCCCCTCATTTATAAGTTGCTTTGTAATTTCTTCTTTAAATCCCGGAGAACCGCAGATTAAAAACTCTTTATTTTCTATCGTCCGGCTTAGTTTTTTAATTTTATGAACGTCGAGTCTGTTCATTTTTTCGGACGTCCACGGGATAAACTTAAAATTTTTATTTCTTTTTTCAATTTCTCTTAATGTTGAATTTCCAATAAATTTATTTTCATTTTTCTCGACGTAATAAAGGTCAATCTGAAATTCAGAACTTAAATCCTCAGCCATTCCAATGAATGGGACAATTCCGATTCCGGATGCAAGCCATATCTGATTTTTATGTGAATAATTTTTAAAATTAAATCTTCCGTATGGACCTTCAATAGAAACTTTATCTCCTACTTTCAAATGCTCAAGGCTCGATGTAAAATCTCCAAGTTTTCTGACAACTATCTTTATGAATTCTGAATTAGACTTTGAAGAAATAGAAAATGGATGTGGTTCCTCAGAGAGTTTTTCGTTGTAAAATCTGACAAATATGAATTGACCTGAGTGGTATTCAATCGGTTTATGCTCGGGCATCATCTCTATTTCAAAAACGTCGTCCTTATGGATTATATTTTTTATTTTGTAGATAGCATTTTTCATTTTTCTGTTTTTCAAAAATAACGAATAAGAAAAAGCCCAAAGGCCTATGACAGAGACGATAGTTGCATAAACATAATATCCGTGAAAAATTATCCCCTGTGATACTGTTCCTCTAACAAGAAAAATATGGAATACGGCAATTAAAAAAACAAGTCCAAGAAATTCGTGGGTGAACTTCCATTTATGATATTTTATTTTAGTATAAAGCGTGATATAAATCAAACCTAGTATTCCAAAAAGAGCGATAATTCCGAGGTTTACGGACCAGTACGAACTCGGAAGAAGGTACGACGCTGCAAGAGGAAAGTTTCCGGGAATAAATTTCAAAACCAAAAAAATGGGATGTGCTAAAATAAATAAGAGGGCTGTCCCGCCAAGTAAACCATGAACTATGTAAACTTTGTCAAGGCCTCCGAAAACGTCTTCAATCCATGAAATCCTCGTCGACAAAACAAAAGTTATTGCAAAAATTGTCATTCCGACTAATCCAAAAAGTTCTCCGAGACTGTGAACCGTGTCCGCATAATTTGTAAATCCATCGCCGTCGCCAAACAAAAACCAAAGGAGAACAGGAGTAAGTATAATCAAAATAAGTACGGACCAACCAAGAAATTTTTTAGTGTTTTTTTGCATGGACTTCCCCCCATCCTGAAGATTTTTCTATTCTTAAATTTTTGTTCACCAGAAAAAATTTAATTTTCGGATTTTTTTCAATTAAAATTTTTCTTTGTTTTTTAGAAGAAACGGTTAAAGCGGTCGCATAAAGGTCGGCAATTTCAAGGGTATCTGCAATTACCGTCGCGGAAATTATGTTTTTTTTATTTATTAAATGGGACTTATCAAAATTTTTTGTGTACTGATTATAATCTCCCGAGGTTGCAACGGCTTTATCAGAAATTAAAAACGAACCAATAGAAGAGTCTTTTTTACGAGGGTGTTCTATCTCAACAAGATGGTTGAAAGTTCCGCAAAAAAGCATGTCTCCTCTCGAGTCAATAACAAATTCATTTATTTTGTTTTTTTTCAGGACGTCAGCCATTTTATCAGTTATGTAACCTTTTGCGATACTTCCAAGGTCAATTAAAACATCTTCATTTTTTAATTCAATTCTTTTACCGTTGAATTTTATGTCTTTGTAAGAGCAGTTTATTTCAACTTCAATTCCTTTTTTTCTGTTTAATATTTTTTTCCCGATAGAGATGTCATACTTTCCATTTGTTAATTCGGACAAACTAATTGCTTTTTTTATAACTCCAAAAAGTTCTTTTGAAACTTTCAGTTTTCTTTTTTTGTTTAGTCTAGAGAGTTCACTTTTGTCGTCGTAAAAATTGAAAATTTTCTGAAGTCTTAGCCCTTCATTGAAAGCTTTTTCTACCGCCTTTTTTGAGTCGTCCTTTTTGGAATCGTAAATAATAAAATTTACCTTCCCCCCAAAGAGATTTTTTTCATATTTTAATTCTTCCATTTTTTGAGACGCTGATTTGAAAAATTCTTATATTTAAAGGTTTGTGGATGTGTAATTTATAGTCCTCTAAAATCAAGTTCATTGTTTACGACGGCAACCGTCTGGGACGCAAAATACATTTTCGGTCCAATTGAAACCGGCGTCAAAACTCCTTTGAGTCTTTTCATCTCTTTTTTCGGAAGCCCGTCGTGGTCGCCCAATATAAAACAACAGTTCTCCGGAATTTCAATTTTTCGTATGGACTCGCCATTTTTATCCAGAATAAAACATTCCACGTTATTTTCAATCAGTTCTTCAATCACTTTAAGAAAACTTTTTTTCTCAACAAAGCATCCCGGAAAAACTTGTGTCTTTTCTTTATCCCGGAATTTATATAAAATTTTTTTAATTAATGTTCCGACGTCTTTTTTTGATATTTGAAGTTCGTCTTTAACGGTTATTTCGATATGCTTTGGCGGATCAGGCATACCATAAAAAACGAAGTGGAAAGTTACATCTTTTCTAAAACCATGCGACAAAAAAACTCCTTGGATAAGTGAGTGAATCGCAATATCCATACGGCCGGCCCTCATGAGGTTTCCGTCAGAAAGCGCTTTTCCCGACGTTGCCGCCGAACTCGAAAAATAAATGAAATGTTTCATAAGAAAATTTAGTTGTATGAATTAATAAGTTTACCTGTTCCTTCTATTATTCCTTTGACCTTCGTTATTTCTCAAGCGCGGTCGGTCTAAATTCCAATTGTTGGGTTTCTGAAAATCTATTCTATTTCTTGTTCTATTTTCCCAAAATGGTTTGTTGTGAATTTCTTGGTGGCGAAACTTTGAATTAAGATTTCCGTAAATGTCTAAGTTAAAAAAACTAATATATCCAGGCATTCGGTAAAAATGCTCCCCGTAGTATGAACCCCATCCGAAGTTTGCCTCAACTATTTTCTTCTTAGAAATATAATCTTCTTCCCGACCCAAATTTAAAACAGAATAACATCCGGATGAAAATAAAGTAAGTGCAATTGGAATTATTACCTTCGACAAAAGACTTTTCTTTTGCATAGTGAAATATATACATTCAAGTATATATATTTATCTCTTTAATTTTTTTTAAATTTGTAATCAAACTTTTCATTCAAGGAATTTATTTTTTTCTTCTCTTTTAAAAAGTTTAGATACCTGTCGGTGTAATAATCAAACTTCAGCTGAGAGAGAATATCATAGTTTTCTTCCAGATCATTTAAGTCAAGATATCCATTTTTATTTAAATCAAAGAATGAACCAAACTTATCTGACCATATGCCAAGTGAATAAAAAATTCTTTTTTCATTGAATCCTTTAAGTTTTATATTTAGTGAAATAATACTTTCATGACCTTTTTGATAATCTATCTTTAGGGTTTTTATTTCAGAACCGCATCCGACGAGAAGAAACGGAACCAAAAGTGATAAAAGTGTCTTTTTAAGTTTCATTGTTTTTAATTTATTTAATTTCCTGCATAACAAATTTGCTTTTCGCAAAAATTTCTTTTTCGTTGACAACTTCATACATTCCAACGAAGAGTTCTGAGGAGAAAACCGAAACAATTGTTCCCTTTTTATATTTTTTGTCTTCGATTAAGTCATCAAAATGCAAAGGCCTTCCCGTGTAAATTTTTTTCAAGTTTTGTTCTTTTATAAAAATTGGCTCATAAATTTCCGAAACAATTTCGCCCGGAATTAAAATCTTTCTTAATGCGGTTTCATTTCCCTTTTTGTAGTCATTGACCGCTTTTTCGAAATCATATAAATTAATTGAGGGATAGTTTTTATCATCTTCAAAAAATATTCCGGCATTTGTCCTTCTGAGTTCGAGCATGTGCGCTCCGACGCCGATTTCTTTTCCTAAGTCGTCGATTAATTTTCGTATATAAGTTCCGCCCTGAACTTTTGAAAAAAACAAAATGTCCTTCCCGCTTTTTTCCAAAAGTTTAATTGAATAAATTTCACGTTCACGAATTTCCCTTTTTACTCTGGATTTAACCGGCGGAAGCTGGGAAATAATTCCGGAAAATTTTTCTTTGATTGTTTTTTCAATTATCTCAAGGGAAACGTCCTCGTGAAATCTTGCAATCCCGACATAAGTTTTATCTTCCCCCAAAAAATATCCGGTCAGTTTACATGCGCGGTTTAATGCAATTGGCAAAACTCCTGTGACTTTAGGGTCAAGCGTTCCGAAGTGGGAGGTTTTTCTTAATCCCAATTTTCTTCTAACAAAGTCAGAGACATCAAATGACGTCGGACCGGACGGTTTATCAATGTTAATTATTGAAAATTCTAAAAGTTCCTGGAGGGATTTTTCATCTTTTATTTTTTTGAGATTTAGTTTCATAAAATTTTCTCCTTTAATATTTCTTCCCTGTCATAAGTGGGATATTCTTCAATTCTATAAATTTCTAATCTATTTTTAATCTTGGGGATTTTTTTTGGATTGATTATGATTTGGAGTTTACCTTTGTCTATAAAAAAATCTTTTTTGTTAAAGTATTTTTTGTTTTTAATTTTGGTAGAAAAATAAACTCGCGTTCCGTCGTTGGTTTTGTGTGAAAATTTTTGATTTTGGTAATTTTTCAATCGGTTTTTATATTGAGATCCAATTTTCAAATTTGCCGTGCAAAGATGTACATTCAATTTTAATTTATCTTTTTCAATTAGTTTAATCAATTTTTTTCCTGCGCTAACGGAATTTTTAACGGTGTATCCGTCGGAACTAAGTTTGTATTTCTTCTCCATCAAGGGGCCAAATATTTCCCCCGCCTCGAGTTCGTTTAGGTTGATAAACGAAATATCCGGATACACTTTTTTTGTAAATTCATAAATTTTATCAACTTTATCCGGAAACATCGGGATTTCAATTCCTAAATTTTTCTTTTTCCAGAAAATTTTTCCAAGTCTTATTTTTTTGATTTCTTCGTCAACGGATTTTTCAAAATCCGGATGAAATCTGACTTCGTCGACAAATTCAGAAATTTTTTTTAAATTTTCTTTGTTTACAAGTTTTGTTGATAAATAAATGTGAATGTGGAATTTTCTGCCAAATTTTTTCTTTAATGCTTTTCCAAGTTTTATCGTTCTTTTTAATTTTAATAATGGATCGCCGCCGGTTAGAGAACATCCAGTCGCATTAGAGACTTTAACCTCTTCAATTAAATCTTTCATAAAATTTACGGGCCTTTCATTTGAATAAATTTTATCAATATTTTTTCTCAATTTAGAAAGCGGACAAAATTCACATCCTCTTGAACAGAGACCAGTCACGAACAAAACCATTTTCTTTCCCCTTACACACATTTCACATCCTTCAGGAAGTTTCCCCAAAAGAAATGAATCATATTTTGTTTTTTTCATTTTTTAATTTTATGACAATTTAAAATAAATTGCAACTGTCCCCCACTTTTTAATTTCCTCGTCGGAATAATATAAAAATGATTTAGCAAACTTCTTATTAGTATTTATGTTTGTTGCCCAAAGATTAATGTCGGTTTTGTCAAACATCTCCTCAAAATTTTTATATATCTCTAAATTTATAACTTTGACTTTTAATTTTTCATTCGTTTTCCTTAATATAAATATTATTTCGTCTCCAATATTAATTTTTTGCCTTTTTTTGTCATTCAATCTTCCTTCGATTTTTTTCTTTTCATTTTTGATTCTTTCAAATGGGCTTTTATCTAAATGCATTATGTGCCTCATTTTAACTCTCCTTGGAGCCATTTTCTCCTTTCTCCTTCGGGAAATTTTTCAATTGCATACCTGAGAGTTGTCCTTGGAATTTTCTTATAATTTATCTTGAGAAAATCTTTTAGAACTCTCGCGTCTTTTTTTCCAACTTCGCGTAACATCCATCCGACCGCTTTGTGAATAAGATCGTGGGAGTCGTCCAGAAGAATTTCCGAAATTTTTAAAGTGTCGGAAAAATTTCCGTTGCGAATAAACGGATACGTCGAGACAATCGCAATACGTTTTTCCCAAAGGTTTTTCGACCGGGCCAGGTCGTAAAGAATTTTTTTATTTTTTTCCAGAAGAAATCTTCCTGCAATCTTTGGTGCAGTTAAATCTACTAAATCCCAATTATTAAATCTCTTTGAATTTTTGATATAAAAATTAAAAACCTCTTCTGGATTTTTTTCAAACTTCCCAACGAGAATTAGTCCGGCAATAAGCCGATGTTCATGAACTTTTGAATTAAGAAGTTTTTGTATTTGAGATGTAGAAAGTTTTGAATATTTTTTTGCAAAACTTCTCTGTTCTGGAACGCTTAAACCAAGAAATATATCTCCCTCTCCGTATTCTCCAATCCCGGTCTTAAAAAATTTTTTTGAATGTTCAGCTCTTTCTCCAGAATATTTCTCTTCAAGTTTCTTAATTAATTCGTTCAGCATAAATTTTAAAAGAGACGACCCGTTAAAAATTTATGTTCTCTAGAGCGACCGCCTTAAAACAACTTGAAGAATTAAAAAAAGATGTAAAAGAAATGCGTCTTGCAGCAGAAGATTGGCCGACAGAATTTCAAACTTTAATTTCAATAATTCTCTCCGCGAGAACTCGGGACGAAACGACAATCGAAGTTTGTAAAAAACTCTTTCAGAAATTTCCGACGGCGGAGTCCCTTTCCAATGCGTCAGTCGGCGACGTCGAGAAAATTATTTATCCGGTAAATTTTTTTCAGAATAAATCTAAAAATATAATTGACTGTGCAAAAAAAATTTTAAATGAATTGGGTAATAAAATTCCGCATAGCATCGAAAAACTAATTACACTTCCAGGAGTCGGCAGAAAAACTGCAAATGTTTTTTTGTCAGCGTATGGAAGTGATGCAGTGGGAGTTGACACCCACGTAACTCATATCTCAAATTATTTGGGATGGGTAAATTCTGATAAACCGGAATTAATCGAACGCACATTAAAAGAAATTTTTCCTAAAGAAAAATGGAGTGAAGTAAATCCGACGCTTGTGCGGTTCGGAAAATCGCACACGTCAAGAGTCGAAGAAAATAAACTCCTGGATAAAATTAAAAAGATTGAATAATTATTTTAAGATGGGTTTTGAATTTTCATAAATTACTCTTGCCTTGTATTTTCTCTCTTCTTCAAGGTACCAGTCCCCTAATTCGTAATAACTTCCGTCATCAATATTAGGATTGTTTTCATGAATTCTTTTGATTAAATTTATCCCTTTTACTCTATCCTGATTTTTTGCCGCTTCTTTCAAATTTTCAAAGTCTTTTTTGTCAATTTTTCCGTACCTGAAAAATCCGTTAAATTTTCCGGATGAAATAATTGTGATTCGCTTTAAGTCTAATGAGATTATGTTTGTGCAGTCTAACTTAAAATTATTAATCGGAACATAACAGTCCCCAAATTCACTCGCCTTAAAATATCCAAATTCCATAGTTTAGTTTCATCTTGATTATTTTTAAAATCTTGTATAAAAAGGATTACAAAATTTCCGCCTTCAAAATTTTCACTTCTTTTTTCGGCCGGTCGTTTGCGTCTGTTGGAACTTTTGCAATTTTATCGACGACGTCCATCCCTTCGATAACTTTTCCGAACGCCGGATGTTTTGTGTCCAAAAAATTGTTGTCGACGAGATTTATAAAAAACTGCGATGAGCCGGTGTTTGGTCCGGCGTTTGCCATAGAAATTGTTCCTCTGTTGTTTTTGTTTCCGCCGGCATGCGTGAACTCGTCTTTAATATCCGGAATTTTCGGGTCGCCGTAGCCGGTTCCGGTCGGGTCGCCGCCCTGAATCATGAACCCGTCGATAACTCGATGGAAAATTGTTCCGTCGTAAACTCCTTTCTTGGTCAAATTAATAAAATTGCCGGTCGTAATCGGCATGTCCGAATAAAGATTAATCGTAATGTTTCCGTAATTCGTCTCAAGTTTTACTCGTGTCATTTTGTTTTGTAATAGGAAAAACCCCCCAATCAAAACTAAAAGCAAGATTCCAATTATAAATATTCCTGTTTTCTTTTTTATTTTGATTGTTACCATGACGATCGTTATTTCGAAGTGTAATAATCCTTATAAATATAATTTTAATAAAACCTTTATGTCAGGAAGCCCGAAACCAGAAGAAATGGTTAAGTCCGGAATAAAAAAAGGTTCATTGGTTAATTTAGTTCTAAAAGAAGGCGCGAAATTTAAAGTTGGAAGAACCGACGGGAAGGAACCTTACAACGTTTCGGTTTATTACATGGAAAAAAATTCTAGTGAAGAAGAAGGTTGTCTTGCAACGGGGCGCATGGTCGAAATCGACGACGAAAAAATAAGGCTTGTTCAAAATTATAATTCAAAACTCGAAAAAAATGATCAGGAAGGATACGTCGGCGGGACGATTTATTATTTTAATACAATCCATTCTTGGAACTTCAAAAATCCTAATAAAGGATAATATTCAAAACTCAATCAATACTTTTGTCTTATGATGATAAAAACAAATGCAAATCAAAAATTACGGAGGAATATTAAAAAAATTCTAGAGGAGCATGGGTTTAGAGAGGGAAAACTTGTGGAAATAATTCTTACAGCAAATGTGGATTTTGAAAGAGTAAACTCAAAAGGTTTTTATTTTGTTAGTCCGCGACTGCACGAAGAAAATTCTTCAAGGATAAAAATAAAGTCCGGTTATATTAAAAAAATGGATGATGAGAAATTTTTTCTTTCTCAGGATTCAAATGTCAAAAAACCATTTGACTTGGGAAATTATTATTTTTATGATACAATTTTTGTGTATAAAATAAAAGATTCAATAATCTAAATTATTTTCTCAATTTCTTTTCTTCTTCAGCAATCTTTAAAGTTGTTTTAATCACAGAATCCGGATTTAATGAAATCGAATCAATTCCCTCGCGGACTAAAAACTGTGCGAAGTCGGGAAAGTCCGACGGAGCCTGGCCGCAGATTCCTATTTTTCTTTTATTATTTTTTGCTGTTTTAATTACTGACGAAATAAATTTTTTAACGGCAGAATTGTTTTCATTTGCAATTCCGGCGACTATTTCAGAATCCCTGTCGAGTCCGAGCGTGAGTTGTGTTAAGTCGTTTGAGCCAATAGAAAACCCGTCGAAGATTTTTGAAAATTCGTCGGCTAATAAAACATTGGAGGGAATTTCGCACATGACGTATACTTGTAAATTATCCTTCCCTCTTTTGAGTCCGCAAGAATTCATAACGTCCTGCACTTTTTTTCCCTCTCCGACAGTTCTGCAAAACGGAATCATAATTTTAACATTCTTTAGTCCGAATTTGTCTCTAACTTTTTTTAAGGCTCTGCATTCAAGTTTAAATGCTTCGATAAAATTTTTGTCATAGTACCTTGAAGCGCCCCTCCATCCTATCATAGGGTTTTTCTCGTCGGGTTCGTAAATTTTTCCGCCGATTAAATTTGCATATTCGTTCGTTTTAAAATCAGAAGTTCTGACAATTACGTCCTTCGGGTAAAACGCCGCGGCGATTGTTCCGATTCCTTCGGCAAGTTTGTCGACGTAAAATTGTTTTTTATCTTTGTAACCAAAAGTTAATCCTTCAATTTGTTTTTTTAATTTGCCGTCTTTTAGTTTTTCAAAATCAATCAATGCATTTGGATGAATTTTTATGTACGAGCCGATTATAAATTCTTCCCTGGCTAGACCAACGCCGTCGTTCGGAACAAAACTTTGTTCAAAGGCCTGCTCTGGTGTTCCGGCAATCAGCATTATTTTAGTTTTTGTTTTTGGAAAGTTTTTTAGATTATGAATTTTAACTTCATACTTCAAAATTCCTTTGTAAACAAAACCATCGACGCCTTCAGCGCAGCTTACCGTGACATCATCTCCGGTTTTTAAAATTTCAGTTGCATTGTTCGTTCCGACAATTGCTGGAATTTTAAATTCTCTTGAAACAATTGCAGCGTGAGAAGTTCGCCCGCCTTTATTTGTTATAATTGCCGACGCTATTTTCATTATAGGCTCCCAGTCCGGCGTCGTCATTTCCGTCACCAAAACCTCTCCTTTCTTAAAAGAATTAATTCCGGAGGCGTCCTTAATCACCCTCACTTTTCCGGCGCCGATTCTTGACCCAACGCTTTTTCCTTCGACTAAAATTTCACTCTTGTTTTTCAAAACATATTCCTCAAGTTTTGTCAAATCTTTTCTTGATTGGACGGTTTCGGGTCTTGCCTGAACAATAAATAATTTTCCAAGTTTCCCGTCTTTTGCCCATTCTATGTCCATCGGCTTTTTGTAATGCTCTTCAATAATTACGGTCCACTTTGCAAGTTTCAAAATTTCGTCGTCGTTAATAGAAAATTTCTGTCTTTCTTCAACCGGGACGGGAATATTTTTTACAGGATTTTTTTTGTCGGACGAATAAATCATCTTGACCTTTTTATCTCCGACTTTTTTAGAAATAATCGGCTCAAATCCTTTTTTTAATGTGGGTTTATGGACGTAAAATTCGTCTGGATTAACTTCTCCCTGAACAATATTCTCGCCGAGTCCGTAAATAGAAGTTATATAAGCGACGTCCTTAAATCCGGATTCGGTGTCCAAGGAAAACATAACGCCCGACGCTGCAAGGTCGCTTCTTACCATTTTTTGAACGCCTATCGAAAGTGCGACGTCAAAATGGCCGAATCCCTTGTCAACTCTGTATGAAATTGCACGGTCGGTAAAAAGCGAGGCAAAACATTTTTTGCATGCTTCTAAAAGATTTTTTTCTCCGTTTATATTTAAATAAGTGTCCTGCTGGCCGGCAAACGACGCGTCGGGCAAATCTTCTGCTGTTGCCGACGAACGAACAGCGACGTCGGAATATTTTTCTTTGTAAAACGAGGATAATTTTTTGTAATGCTTGATTATTTCTTTTTCTATTTCAGGTGGCAGGTCTGACTCCAAAATTACGTTCCTGATTTTTTTTCCATGTTCCGAAAGATTTTTTGTATCTTTAGAATTCAACGTCGACAAAATATTTTTTATTTTTTCCCTGAGACCTGTTTTATCTAAAAAATAATTGTAGGCGTGTGCGGTCACGGCAAAGCCGTTCGGGATACTAACCCCTTTTCGGGTTAAATCGCGGTACATCTCACCGAGCGACGCGTTTTTTCCACCGACGAGCGGAATGTCTTCAATTGTCACTTCGTCAAAATTCAAAACAAAATTAGTCTTACGATTCTCCATTTTCACCTCAAAAGAAATAATGATGTTTTGTTTATAAGAGTTATGGAAAAGTTACATTTAGAAAAATTTATGTATTTTTTAAGACGATAATTCTTTTAAACCTCTTTCTTCTTTTCGAATTATGAATTTAAATCAAAATGGACTAGAGAGTTTAACAGGGAGATTTCATTTGAAAGAAATTAAAAAAAAGGTTCATGAAAACTTTGAGAAATCAAAATACCAAATAGTTTCGGACAGGGGGGACCTTTTTGGTTCGTCTAAAAATATAGGGGTTGTTAAATATGAATCAAACGTCACAGACGAGGGAATCTGTGATTCGGGTTATTATAGAAAAATTAAAATTTCATTAAATCTAAAAAACGGAATTAAAAAAAACCTGCCCCAGAAAATTAAAATAGATTACTTCTGTGAATCCAATGGAATGGAGCAGATTATTCGTAAATTAGATGTTGAGTCAAAAAATTCATTTTATGATTCTTGGGTAAAAGACAATTCCTTAAAAGAAATCTTGGAATCTGAAAAATTATTTGATTAATCCTTCATTTCTATTTTAATATTAACCGATTTTGGAACTTTCATTCTCATAATGTGGTGGAGAACTTTTTCGTTCGCGGGAAGATCGATTAATCGTTTGTGGATTCTCATTTCGTAACGGTCGAATGTCGCCGTCCCGTCGCCGCACGGAGATTTTCTCGTCGTGACCTTGAGTTTTTTCGTCGGAAGCGGAACCGGACCGGAGATTGTAATCCCGGAACTCTGCGACATCGTCTTAATCGAATCGCATATTTCATTAAGCATGTTTATGTCCGTTGAGTTCAATTTTATCCTTACTTTTGCCATATTAGATTTATTTAAGAATGGTTTAAAAACCTTTTTATATCCTCTGTGTTTAGTATCACAAAGAGGGAAAATGGACGTAATTTTTATTCAGCTTGCCGTGATTTTGCTTGCGGCGTTTTTGGTTTCTTACATAATTCGGGCTCTTCGTCAGCCGTTAATTATTGGGTACATTATCGCCGGAATGATTATCAGTCCGTTTTTGGTTGGCATCGGAACCTCGACCTCGGCAATCGACACTTTTAGTAAAATCGGAATTTCATTTCTTCTTTTTATAGTTGGACTCAGGCTAAATCCAAAAGTTATAAAAGAAATTGGCGGAAGTGCATTGATTATAGGAATTGGCCAGATGGTCTTAACTTTTGCCGCGACTTTTCTTGTTTCTTATTATGTCATAAACGCTGGGATGGTGAATGCAATTTATTACGGAATCGCCGTCTCGTTCTCGTCGACAATTATCGCGATGAAACTTTTGTCGGATAAAAAAGAGATTGATTCACTTTCATCAAAAATCTCAATCGGAATTTTAATTGTCCAGGATTTATTTGCAATTGGTGTTTTAATGTTTATTTCTTCAATTTCAGGAATTGGAGAAAACGCCACCTGGGGCAGTTTTATCGTCGGAGCGGTTCTAATCGTTATTCTGTTTTTAGTTGGATATTTTATTTTGCCAAAAATAATGAAGCAGGTTGCAAAAATGCAGGAGCTTTTATTTTTATTTTCCGTTTGCTGGTGTTTTGTTCTTGCCGGGATTTTTTCTTACATAGGTTTTTCAATGGAAATCGGATCTCTTTTAGCCGGAGTGATTCTTTCAACAAGTCCTTACGCGACGGAAATTTCATCCAAGATTAGGCCGTTAAGGGATTTCTTTTTGATTATCTTCTTTATTATTCTTGGTTTAAGCATTCAGGTTTCGGAAATTTCGGAAATAATAATTCCGGCTCTTGTACTTTCAGGATTGTCCCTTTTATTGAAGCCTTTGATTATCATGTTCTTTGGAAGACTTTTCAAATACACCAAAAGAACAAATTTCCTCGTCGGTTCGGCGCTTTCGCAGATCTCGGAATTTTCTTTAATCGTCGGCGCACTCGGTCTTTCGCTCGGACAAATCAATTCGTTGACGTTTAATACAATTATTTTATCTTTGCTGATAACAATTTTTCTTTCAAGTTATGCAATTACTTATTCGGGAGGAATTTACAACAAGTTTTCCGGATTGCTTTCTATTTTCGAAAGTAAAAAGATTAGGAAAGAAAATAAAATAAAATTGCAATATGACACAATTCTTTTCGGGTACAACAGAATCGGATTCAGCATACTCAATTCTCTTAAAAAAATGAAAAGAAAATATATCGTCGTCGACTTTAATCCGGACATAATTTCAAAACTTAATAAATTCGGAATTCCGGCAATTTATGGCGACGTCTACGACCAGGATTTTTTGGACGATTTGAATCTTCAGAATTTAAGTCTCGTCGTTTCGACAATTCCTGAAGTCGAGACAAATGAACTTTTGATTGAGACAATCAGGGAAGTTAATGAAAAGGCAATAATAATTTTAAGGGCGCACACAATAGAGGATGCAATGAAACTTTATGACCGCGGAGCGAACTACGTTTTAACCCCCCACTTTTTAGGCGGAGAATTTGTCGCAAGAATGATTAATCATGAAAAATCCGGAGAATCCGGATACAGCGAAGAGAAGAAAAAACATATAAAAATGTTGAAAGAAATTCTTGAAAAAGCTGGTGATCATCCCGCAGTCGAGAAGAATTAAAATTTACTTCAAATCTACTGAATCAAAACTCCGTTGATGTTTCCTTCTTGCGTCGGGCGGTTCGTCACTCGGACTCGACCTGCGTCCGTTTCGACGATAGTTCCTTTCGTGATTATATTCTGACGTGCGAGGAATCTGTTTGATGGAGTTTCGACAACATTTTTTATTTCAAGTTTTTGCATTTTATTTTTTACAAGAACATTAATTTGATTTCCCCTCAGAAGAAATATTTTTTCATTTCCGCCGGTGACTCTTTCTTTTTTTCTTTTTTCTTCGCCAAGTTTCACTATCTTTTTTTGCCCGGCTCTTTCGTACTTTTTCTTTTTTCTTCCTTTAATGTACTTTCCGCCTGTTAACTTTTTTCCGATTTTCATTTTGTATATAACTTTTCTTTATTTTTTGTTTATAAATTTTCCTGTCAGAGGTTTTTTGCAGACTTTTATTCTTTCGAGCACGAAAAAATTTATAAACAAACTTATCACGTATAACTTATGGTTAACGGAATTGAAAGACCTCTTGACTTGTTGAACACGTCGAAAGGTAAAGAAGTTTTAGTTCGGTTGAAAGGCGACAAAGAATTCGTCGGAACTCTTTTAGCTTTTGATATCCACATCAATTTGGTGATGGATAACGTGAAAGAAATGGAAAATGGAGTCCACAAGAAAAGTCTTGGTTTGACTTTCCTTCGGGGAGACACAATCATTTACATTTCTCCTGCTTCAACTGCACTTAAGTAAGTTTGGCGTTCATCCTCGTTTTTTCGCCGGGGAAGAATTCTATAAATTTAGTTTATAGTCGGAGCGCTGGAAAAATATTTAAGCAACTAAACCTTATTTTTAACGTGGGAATTCTAAGATTATTAGTTGACCTGAAGGGAGTTTTTTTTACTTTAGGAATTCTTTTATTGGTCATTTCTTATTTTCAGGATAATTTTAATTTTCATAGTTACTCTTTTGTGTTTGGTTGTGTATCCCTTTTATTTTCTTTTTTCTTATATGCGGTACATTCTTTTGACAAACTTTCTTAAAACGAAAGCCGAGCAAATTTCTGGTAAAAGATTTATTCTTTCAAATTTTTTAAAATTCTAATTCCTCCGTACACAATTAAAATCAATCCGACTATAAGGTTCAAAAATTGGATAACTTCGGTAGGTATCGTTTGTTTCAAGAAAAAGAATAGAAATACAGAAGAGAGCATAAAGATGAATGTGGCAGAACCCACTGAAAAACCAAATAAGTATAATTGCTTTTTTGTATATTTATATTCAACTGCCTTAGCAGTAAATATTCCTGTAAAAAATATGATGGTGAGGGGGCTAGAGATTGTAATAACAAAAACTGAAAGAAAACTGGATATAATACTCTCGGAACTTATTACGACGGCGTCAATTAAATGATTACTAATGGCACTTTTTATGATAAAAAAACCAAATATCATAAGAATGATTGAACTTATTATCCCGAACATTTTTTTAAATTTTTTCTTTTTTAAAATTTTTCCGACGCCAAGTATTGCTAACGTAATGTACAAGTAATCCACAATTGTTACCGCAAAAACTCCTGCAATACCATCGAAAATAGTTTTTTGTAAAACTAAATTTATAATAAAGAAAAAAACTGGTCCAATAGCTAATTGAAGAAATAATCCAATTAATAAACCATTTTTAATTATATCAAAACCTCGATAAGCCACCATAATCTTTCAATTCATTTGAATATTATAAATTTTCGTTTTATTTGAAAGTTTCTAGAAATTGTCTTAAGAATTAAAACATTTGGTATAAACTCCTCAACACTAAATATTAAAACTCTTTTTTCTTCTAATTATTAATGGCTTCAAAAGTTCATTTGACTTTTCTTGGAACAGGAGATCAAATTCCTAGCCGTGCAAGAAACCACACTTCGATTCTTTTGGAGTTTAACGACGAGAATATTTTAATCGACTGCGGAGAGGGGACCCAAAGACAGTTCAGAAAGGCAGGTTTAAATCCGTGCAAAGTCACGAGAATTTTAATAACTCACTGGCACGGCGACCACGTCCTTGGAATTCCGGGATTGTTGTCGACTCTTGCATCCAGCGGATACAATAAAACGCTTTTTATTTACGGACCGAAGGGGACAAAAGAAAAAATAAAAAAAGTTCTTGAGGTGTTCAATTTTTACAAGTCTTATGAAATCAACGTCGAGGAAATTGGCTCCGGAGTTTTTTACAGCGGAAAAAACTTTTTTCTTGAGGCAGAGGATATGGAACATGGAATTCCGGCGCTCGCATATTCTTTTAGCGAAACGGGAAACATAAGGATTGATAAAGAAAAGCTAAAAAAATCCGGTCTTCCCGAGGGCCCGCTTTTGCAAAAATTAAAAGAAGGAAAAGATGTGGTTCACGACGGGAAAAAATTTAAATCAAAAGATTTGATTTACAAGGAAAACGACAAAAAAATTTCAGTTGTTCTGGATACAAAAATCAACAAAAATATTTTGCCTCTAATTAAAAATTCAGATGTTTTTATCTGTGAAGGGACTTACTCCGATGAATTAAAAAAAGAAGCAGAGGAGCATTTGCACATGACGGTAAAACAGGCGGCCGAAGTTGCGAAAAAAGGAAAAGTCAAAAGATTAATTTTAACCCACGTCGGCGGACGACATTCTAAAGACATGAAAGGGCTTCTCGACGAAGCGACGTCGGTTTTTTCCGAAACGACGATTGCGCGGGATTTGGACGAAGTGGAGATTTAACTTCCTGTTAAAGCTAAAAACTTTTAAACGAGACTTATCAATTATATTCATGCCTGGGTAACTCAGCCTGGATAGAGTGCCAGCCTTCTAAGCTGGAAGTCGCAGGTTCAAATCCTGTCCCGGGCGTATTCCGACTGAAAGTCTGAAATTCTGATTTGTTAACCAGCGGAAAATTTAATGGAGATTTGACGTCGCAGGCGAGCAACTTCAACGTCCTCAATTACAAACATTTTGATGTTGCGGGTTGTGAGTAAAATCCTGTCCCGGGCGTCCTCATGATTTTCTAAAGAAAAACATATTTAAACAACATTTTGTTATTTTCATAATGGGAAGGGTGATAGGAATCTTAAGTCTAAAAGGGGGCGTTGGAAAAACTTCAAGCGTCGTTTCGCTCGGTGCGGCGCTCGCTTCTTTCGGAAAAAAAGTTTTGCTTATCGACGCGAACTTTTCGGCGCCAAATTTGGGAATTCACTTGAATGTAATTGAACCGGAAAAAACAATTCATCATGTATTAACCGGAGACGCCGACATAGAAGACGCAATTTACAACCTCGACGATTTTGATATAATTCCTGCGTCGGTTTATCCCAAAAAACAATTCGACCCGTTAAGCCTTAAAGAAAAAATAAAACCTTTGAAAAAGAAGTACGATTTTATTATACTTGATTCTTCTCCGGCATTGAACAACGAAACTCTTGCAACGATGATCTCGGCCGACGAACTTTTTGTTGTAACAACCCCGGACTTTTCGACGCTGACGATGACTTTGAAGGCGATTGCCGTCGCGAAAAAAAAGGGCTCTCCTATTTCGGGAATTATTTTAAACAAAGTTTACAACAAGAATTTTGAACTTAGTCTTGAGAATATTGAAAAAACCGTTGAGGTTCCGATACTGGCTGTTGTCCCGCATGACGTCGATATAATTCGTTCGCAGGCGGAGTTTTCGCCGTCGGTTTACTTCCGGCCAAAATCAGACTCGAGCGTCGAATATAAAAAACTCGCGGCGTGCCTCACCGGAGAAAAGTACGCGCCTTTACGTTGGAGGGAAATATTCAAGAATATTTCTCCAAAAAAACACGAAGTTAACAGAGAATTGTTTTATCGAAAAGTTTTTTAGTTATTTTTTTCTTTTACTATCTTGAGAAAATTCTTCAGGATTCTTTCAGCGTGACTTTTTTTAACAAAAACCTCGGGATGAAATTGAACGCCCCATATGTTTTTTTCAGGATGTTTAACTGCTTCAATGCAGTCTTTTGATTTTGCAATTGATTTCAAAAATCTATTTTTTGGAACAATCCATCTGTGGCTTCCATAAACTTCGAATTCATTTGGAAGAAGACTAAATAATTTATCTTTTGAAATCTGCTTTATTTTTATCTTACCTTTTTCTCTTTTGTTCATTAACTTAAGTTTTTCTCCAAACGCAAAATTGATTAATTCAAAGCCGAGGCATATACCTAAAATTGGTTTATCGGACTTTCTTATAATATCAAGTTCTTTTGAATACTTTTTCTCATAATAAATAATCGGAAATGACGACCCTCCCGAAAGGACAATTGCATCAAATTTATTTTCTTCACCTTTTTTTATTTTTTCAAAATCAACAACTTTAACATTCTTGAATTTGGAAATTAATTCTATTAAATGAGGAGAATGATTATTGATCAATAAAATCTTCATTAATAAGTTAAACTTGTTTTATTTTAATAGTTTTTCTCTAAACTAAAAAAATAAAAAGCTTTGTTAAAAAAAGAACATAACGACTTAACAAAGCCTCAATTCATGTTTTTTTCAGAGGTTGTCATTCAATGTATTTCATGTCAATTAAGACGGTATCTTGTTCCCCTTTAGCCATCTTTTTTGGTAAAAGGATAAGAGCTTTTTCTCCAATCACCTCTAAGATCTTCACCTTCAGTCGTCCGACCTTCGAAAGGCTTTGTCCTTCCGCGGGCAGGATGTATCTCTCGACGAGAAGATCCTTAAAAAAAACTTTCTGTCTTGGACAAAACAGCGTAGCTTTTTCCATGAAAACAATTATTTATTTTTGTTTATATTATTTCATTAAAATTTTTGAGTGAATGAAGATAGTTAGAATTCCCGAGTTAAATGCAATGTAATTAATGTAAAGTTAAAAAGGATTTTCAGACCAAAAAATTTTATGCAACATCTTGGACACTTTTGAAATTTTTATTTAAGAGTTATTTTTTATTAAAAAAATAAACCAAAATTTGGTGACAAAATGTAATCTTGAATAAAAATTTCATTGGAAAATCTTATAAACAAATTGGGTTTTAGACTTACGAAGCCCCATAGTACAGCGGTCAAGTATGCAGGCCTTTGAAGGCGAAGGCAACCTTTCGGTTTCCTACCGCTCTACCTTCCATTGAGAGAGCTTCTCTTTCGAGAAGGTATACTGAAGAAAGCCTGTGACCCCGGTTCGAATCCGGGTGGGGCTATGCTACTTTCAGGATGAGAACCGATTTTTCGACGAGGAAATTCAATTGCCCTCAAATAGAAATGCTTCCGGCAATTGCAGTTTCCGAGCACGGGTTGGAGGGGGTCCTTTTCTAGAATATAAATTCTTAAAAATCTATTTTGAATTATTTTAATATGCACCTATTGAAATATTTTAGTTCTATAATAAAAAATGTTGGAGAGAATACTCAAAATCCTGGAAGATTGATGGATTTAGTGGCGGAAGTTCTTTCTGAAAAAATGTTATATAATTTTTCTCTTGAAGAAAATAAATATTACGGGCAGGTCATTCCTTTAATCGCTAAAATCGGATTTGTAGAAAATTATGGAAATGAACTAAGGGTTTCATCAAGGGGAAAAAGGTTTGTAAATTTATACGAGAAAATATTTGGAGAATTTATGGATTATAAAATTTCTGAATTGGAATATAACCCATCTGATTTTTTTATTAACTGAAAAATTATTTCTTTCTCTTTAATTCTTCCAATTCTTTTTTCGTTCGTTCAAGTTCAAGTCTTATTTTTCTTTCGTGTTTGTGATGAACGTGGTCGCGGTAGATGTAATAAAAACTCAATGGGACAAAAACCATATAAGCAACTTCCATAACCGGGTTCGTCAAAATCGGCGTGACGTTGACACCCAAAACGTACATCGCCTGTTCGTGCGACACTTCCACTTGCGACATGGCTAAAGCGCCGATTGCCGGAATGACGTGCGAAAGTGTGTGAACAAATCCAAGAATTCCGAGTCCGATTATTCCAAGGACGCTTGATTTTTCTTTAACCTTTTCAGAAACAGTTTCTTCATCATAATCCAGCTTCTTTTTTTTAATCATCTAAAATTTAAGAAAAATGTTGTTATAAACTTTATCAATTACTTATTTTATATATGAAGAAAATTATAAATAGAGGATTCTATTCTTTATTTTTATGATACCAAAAAAGAAATTAGATAAACCAATTACTAAAGTGTTTTTCTACACAATCTTAGGGGGATCTATGATTGGAATGATTGCCCTTTCTGATTACTTTTTTAACAGGTTAGATTCAGAATTCAATACTAAAAGAGAAATAGTGAAAGCAAAAATTCTTGAATTGAAGGAGAGTTCAGAAAAAGGCTTGGGAGCTCTTGAATATAAAATTAATAATTCTTTTTATAAAGTTGAGAGGGGAGATAATCTTTCGAAAATAGCAGGAAAATATGGTTGCAAAACCTCCAGTCAAATTTCTAATTTTATTAATGAAGTTCAGGAGATTAATCAGTTTTTATTTACTGAAGAC
>DAIENA010000009.1:0-14541 GCA_027341315.1 archaeon
CTAGTTTCATAAAATATACTTTAGAATATATATTTTAGAGTATATAATAAATTTAAAAATTAATTCAAATAATTATCAAAATGGAAGACGCTTTTCTAAAAGTAAATTATGAAAAGGGGCAATTTTCTGAGGAGTATTTTGTTAGTTTCGGGGGTTCAGAATTTCCTAAAAGTAATTTTTCAGGAGTTTATGTAATGAAAGAAATGCTTAAAATTAAAGACGAAAACTCCGGTCTTGTAAAAGTCATCGTCGAAAAAAAAGACGGCGAAGAATGCAACATTCGGATTTTTGGTTCTAAAGAAGACAGCGGAAAATTTTTTACAGTCCCAAAAGAAGAGCTGGTTTTTAAAGATAGCAATTGAATATATATTTTACAAACTATATTTTACAATATATTCATAAAATTACTATAATAAAATTTATAATCCAATATTCTTCTGGTTTTCTATGGTGCCTTTTGATGACAGATTCCATGAAATGCATGAACAAATACAAAAAAACAAAAGTTTAGTTTCAAGAGTATTTGCTCTTTCTGAAAGTTTTGATTCTCTTCGAATGGATGAAATAAAAAGGTATTATCCTATAGAAACGACCGAACTGTTTCATCTTGGTTTGGACCATTCAGGAAATCATTGTCGTTTTTATGAAGAAATCTTGTCTAAAATGAGAATCCTCTACGAAGAGTCTGACGGAAAAATTGATCTTCCAAAAGTATATTTTCTCCTTGAAAATCGTCGGGGAATATTAAGCGAGGATTTGACGGGAAACGATTATTACCGTCTCACGGACCGCACGGAATTTAATTTGTTGAATCCGGTTTTAGGAAAAGTTTTTCAAAGCAATAAATTAGATTTAGAAAAAACGACGTTTCAAATTGAAGGTTGGAACTATTTAAGAAATCCCGTAATTGATTTAGACCATGTTAAAGTTAAACCGGAATACGAGAAAGTTTTGAATATATACACCCAGCACTACAAAAACAAAAATAATTTTCTGATAAAAAATTTTAATTAATTTCTGCTAAAAACTCCAAAAACTTTTTCCCAAAATGTCGGTTTGTCAACGTCGGAATCATAATCGACTTCAACAATTCTCGCCGCGATTTCTTTGTAGGCGCGTGCGGATTTTGATTTTGGGTGAACGTAGACCAGCGGATTTTTTCTTCTTAAGGCGTCCTGAACTAAACTGTCTTCAGGAATCATCCCAAGTATTGGAACTTCGAGCATTTCTTTAACTGTTTCAGGTGAGAGTTCATAATTATTTTTCCTGACCCTTGTAATTATTACCCCTGTAATTGGAATATTCATTTCTTCGGCGACTTTTACCGTCTTAAGGGCATCGGTTATCGCCGGCATTTCGGGATTTGAAACGAGAATGATTTCGTCGGCAATTTCCATAACACTCACGGCTTCTTTCCCGAGACCAGCCGAGCAGTCCATTATAACATATTCAGCAAGTTTTTTGAATTCATTTTTGAAATCCTTTAATTTTTCCATCTTTAATTTTTTAAGTTCTTTAACCGAAAGAGATGATGGAATTACTTTTATCCCCGACGGATGAACATAAACTGCTTCATACGGATGCGCCTTTTTTTGAATAATGTGATTAAGGTTTATCGGAACTTCGGGCGAATTAAGGTGAATTCCAACGTTCGGAGTCGACATGTTTGCGTCGATAATTAAAACGTCTTTGTCAAACTTTTTTATTGCCGCCCCAAGGTTTATTGCAGTCGTCGTTTTTCCGACGCCGCCTTTCCCTGAAGCAATAACAATTAATCTTTTCATTTTATTCTCCATCTCCTTTAAGTCTGTCTTTTGTCATATCAATAAACTGCTCGAGCATTTCCGCGTATTCTTTTAGTTTTTCAAGATTAATATTTATATCTTCTCCTCTGAAGGTAACTCTCAACGTAACGTTTTTTCTAAACTCTCCTATTCTTTCTATATCCAAACTTTCAAGTTTTCTGAGCATCATAAAAAAATCAATTGTTTTAAGGGCATTTTTATCTTTCTTGAGAAGTTGTTTTATCTCGTTTATTCTTCCGATTGCGTTCTCCGAAACTTCTTTTATCGCGCCGTGTTTTTTTGCGTTTTTCAAAATTTGCACAATGCATGTATCAATCATTTTTCTCCATCTGATAAGAAGATTCATTATGACGTCGCACGTTTTAGTGTATTTCAGGCTTACGTAAAGAAGATGATCCGCGCTTATTTTTTCCTGCATTATTTCTTCCATGTTAAATTTTATAGTAACCCCTTCGGATTTAAATTTGTAGTATTAATTTGAAAGTTCGAGGATTGCTTCGGCAAGGTCTTGTGTTTTTTCTAATGTTTCTTTTGCCTCTTTTTTTGAACAGCCGGTTTTTTCCATAACCGTTTTTATATCCTCTGGAGAAATTTCAACCTCCTTTGACATTTCCTCTATTTCTCCTGAAATTTGAAAACTTCTTTGTCCCTGCATTTTTACTTCGACAACATTCGGGTTTTTAATTATAATATTTGTTCCGTCCTTTTTTTCAATAACGACTCGGTCTGAACTAATTTGTGTCTGGGAGATTCCCATTTTCTTCATCATTCCTTCCATCTGTCTTGGATTAATTCCGCCAAACATTTCAACCTAAGAAAAAGCTAAGCCCAACTCGAAACGCAACTATCAGGACGATAAATCCCACAACGTAAGTTGGTTTTAGCATAAATTTACTTTCATATTCTTCCTTATAATTAACTAACCCTCCAAAACCTGCTGGAAGACTAAATCCTGAATTTTCGGCCATGAGTTTTATCAATACTCCCGAGTATAAAAAGGTTTTTGTGAAATGCTGTTCTAAATTCAGTCGGGGGCAAGAGTTATTTTTTTGAAAAATTAAGAATAAATTTCAGGCAATATTTCTAACGCCACATTTTTAAAATCCTTTTGTTTAATTTGTTTATGGCAAATTTGGATTTTAAAGAAATGGAAGAAAAGTGGCAAAAATACTGGGAAGGGGAAAAAATTTTCAGGGCAAAAAATTTAAGCGGAAAGGAAATTTTTTCGATTGACACGCCTCCCCCGACGGTTTCCGGGAGCATGCATATCGGTCACGCTTTTAGTTATTCCCAAGAGGATTTTATTGCGCGTTTTATGAGAATGTATAAGGGAAATGTTTTTTATCCATTCGGTACCGACGACAACGGGCTTCCGACGGAAAGGCTTGTTGAAAAATTGAAAAAAGTAAAAAGTATTAACATGTCAAGAGCGGAATTCATAAAGTTGTGTCTTGAAACATTAAAAGAGGAAAAACCGGCATTCATAAATTCCTGGAAAAAACTAGGAATTTCGTGCGACTTTGAAAAAATTTATTCGACAATCGACCCGCAGGCGCAAAAGGTTTCCCAGCTTTCGTTTATTGATTTGTATAATAAAGGGCACATTTACAAAAAAAATTTCCCAACGATTTGGTGTCCGGAATGTGAAACTTCAATAGCGCAGGCCGAACTTGAGGATAAAGAATCGGGCAGTTTGTTTTCAACCTTGAAATTTTCCGTCGACAAAAAAGATTTTTTAATCGCGACGACAAGACCGGAATTGCTTTATGCATGTGTTGCAATTTTTGTCAACCCGAAAGACAAAAAATACAAATCGTTCGTCGGTAAAAAAGCAAAAGTTCCGCTGTTTAATTTTGAAGTTCCAATAATTGCCGACGAATCCGCACAGATTGACAAAGGAACCGGAGCTCTCATGGTTTGTTCATATGGAGATAAGTATGATGTTGAGTCAATTGGAAAATACAAACTTAATCCGAAGCTGGTAATAGAAAAAAATGGAAGAGTAAACATTCCGGGGTACGAGGGATTAAAAATAAAAGAAGCAAGAAAAAAAATTCTGGAGGATTTGAAATCTAAAAATTTAATAGCCGAACAAAAAGAGATAAATCACGCAGTTAATGTCCATGACAAATGCGGAACCGAAATAGAATTCGTTGAAACGCCCCAATGGTTTATAAAAATTTTAGATAAAAAGAAAGAATTCATAAAACAGGGGGAAAAAATAAAGTGGTATCCTGAGTTTATGAAAAAAAGATACGACAACTGGGTTAATGGGCTTGAGTGGGACTGGTCGATTTCACGTAACCGGCATTTCGGCGTGCCTATTCCGGCCTGGGAATGTCCGGCGTGCGGCGAAGTGATATTGCCCGACGAGAAGGAACTTCCTGTTGACCCTCTTGAAACAAAAAAGAAATGCCCTAAATGCAAGAAAGATGCGGTTCCGGAAAAAATGGTTTTAGATACGTGGGCAACGTCGTCGGTGACTCCGCAAATTTCAAGTGACCTTTTTGGAAATAAAATTAAACTGCCGTTTTCGCTGAGGCCTAATGCTCATGATATAATCCGGACGTGGGCTTTTTACACAATAGTAAAATCGTATTTTCACGAGGGAAAAATCCCATGGGATGAAATTGTTATTTCTGGAATTGTTTCTCTTGGCGGAGAAAAAATGTCAAAGTCAAAAGGAAATGTTATAGATCCAAAAAAAGTTCTCGACGAGTACGGCGCGGATGCGTTACGATTTTGGGCGGCCGGTTCGAAACTCGGTTACGATTTGGATTATCAGGAAAAAGATTTAGTTACTGGAAAAAAATTGGTTAACAAATTATTAAATGCATCAAAATTTGTTTTTACAAATTTGGAAAAATACGACGGTAAAACAAAACCAAAGAATATGGAAAAAATTGATGAGATTTTTTTATATAACCTTGAACTTTTGTCTCAAAGAGTTGCAAAAAACTTTCTTTCTTATGATTACTCATTAGCCAAATCCGAAACCGAAAACTTTTTCTGGAATATGTTTTGCGACAATTATCTTGAGATTGTAAAGAAACGTGTTTATCAGGGAAATGGAGACAAAAAACTTTCAGCAGAATACACATTATATCAGTCGTTATTAATTTTGTTAAAAATGTTTGCCCCTTTTGTTCCGTTTGTTACCGAGGAAGTTTATCAAAATTATTTTAAAAGATTTGAAAAGGAAAAATCAATTCATGTATGTGCATGGCCAAAATTTGACGAAAAAAAACAAAACTCCCCCGACAATCTTATGGATTTTGATAAATTGATTTTAATTGTTGACAATGTAAGAAAAGAAAAGAGCAGGGATAAAAAACCAATGAATTCCGAAATTATTTTAACGCTCGAAAAAGAATCAATGAAATTTATTAAACCATATTTGGAAGATTTAAAAAACGTCACCTGCGCCAGGGAAATTAAGGAAGGTTTGAAGTTCGAGGTTAAATTTTATTAGGCTTTTGTACAAAATAAATCTTTAAAAATTAAAGATTATTTTATCTCCCATGGAATCAATCGCAAGGTTCTTTTATGACGAAACGAAATTTCCGGACTACAACAAAAAAACCGAGAATGGAAGTCAAATCGTCGATACCTCTTTTGACGAATTTTGCAGTGATTCGTTTCATAACGAAAGACATTATTAGGTTTTTAACATGAGTGAATTTTACAAAGATTTTAGATGCTTGGAAATTTTTAAATTTAACGGAGAGGATACGAATGTTCTGGAAAATATATTTAAGAAAATTCTTTCAAAAGAAAACAAAATTTTCCCAAATAGGGTTTCATGCTTAGACAAAAAATATTATCCTTTGATTGAGGATATTCTGCGAAAAGAAAATCCAAAAAAAGTTTTATCCAATGGAGTCATTGAAAAGATTTTGGGTTTTAGGCAAATTCTTTGACCCCAAACTTTAAAACATTCTTCTTTCTTATTTCGACATGGTACTACAAAATATGACTAAAGCAGAACTTGAAGAATTCATCGAATCGATGAAGAACCACAAAGGGAGAGCGACCGAATTAATCTCGGTGTATATCCCATCCGGTTACGACGTCAACGCGGTTCAGCGTCAGCTCGAAGCGGAAAAGTCGACGGCTAAAAATATAAAATCGACTTCGACAAGAAAAAATGTATCGGATTCTCTGGATAAAATTGTAAGGGTTTTAAAGGAATATAAAGTGACTCCCCCCAAAGGAATGGCTGTTTTTGCCGGAAATGTGAGCCAGGTCGAAGGGCAGTCGGACATTCAAAGCTGGGAAATTGAACCACCGGAAGAAGTAAGAGTGAGGCTTTACAGATGTGATAAAGAATTTGTTTTGGAACCATTGGAATCAATGACCGAAGTCTCTGAAATTTACGGGCTTCTTGTAATGGACAGAAAGGAAGCAACAATCGGACAACTCGTCGGAAAGAGAATCGAAACCCTGCAAAAAATGACCTCGGGAGTTCCGTCAAAAGTAAGAGCCGGCGGGCAAAGTTCGCAAAGATTTCACAGAATTACCGAAGGATTAACAAAAGAATTTTATAAGAGAATTTCGGATGAAATGAAAAAAATTTTTTACGAAGAACCAAAACTAAAAGGAATTTTAATCGGCGGGCCGATTCCGACAAAAAACGAATTTGTCGACGATGAATACCTTCCGACAAGATTAAGAGAAAAAATAATCGGCATGAAAGACCAGGGAGACACTTCCGAATCAGGCCTTCAGGAGTTGGTGAATTTAAGTCAGGATATTTTGTCAAGTCAGGAGATTATTTACGAAAAAAAACTTCTTGAAAAGTTTTTTAACAGCCTCGGGAAAGACTCAAAGATGACGCCGTACAAAATCGACGACGTCAAAAAGGCGCTTCAGTTCGGGGCAGTCGACACCTTGATAATTTCAAAGGAATTTGATAAGCTTCAGGCTAACGAGTTAAAACGAATTGCCGAACAAATGGGGACCAAAATTGAAATTGTTTCAAGCGAAACGGACGAAGGGAAGCAATTTCTTAGTCTGGGCGGCGTCGGTGCGATACAAAGATTTGGAATTTAAAATTTTAAACTAAAAATAATTTTATTTACATTCAAAAATCACAACTGCGTTGGAAGAATAATCTTTTTCAATATTATAAGTTTTTGTTAAATTACAATTTTTGTTTATATAATCCAAAGGTGTCGAAGCGTCAAAATCGGCAATTTCTCCGTCGGGTAAAATGTTTACTTTTGAAATTATAAATTTCACGCCGGCAATTTTCTTTTCAAGGTCCTGAATGTTGTAAGCAGAGATCATAATATTTTTTGGATTTGTGTCTGCAATATTTCCCGCAAGTTTTCTTTCTGAAAGAATTCCAATTAAAGGAGTTAATTCAAAACTTCCATAAATTGTATCAGAAGAATTTGAATTATTTTTTACAAAATTAACAATATCATTTGTAAAAGTTATGTTCGCTGAGCTTGCGTGATTTTGAATGTAAAGAAACGAATTAAACAGAATAAGAATTACTAGTAAAGCAACTAAAACTTTTTTGAAATTTTTAAAATCCGAAAACTCAAAGAGAAATTTTGCGCTGAACATAGACAAAAATCCGATAATTAAACCAAAATATAAATAATAAATGTCAGAGTAAACAACATAAAATATTATTGAAACAAAAGTCATTAAAACTGGAAGAGTCAATTTTTTCTTTTCTTTATCAAAAAGAAGCCAAAACAAACTTCCAAGAATAAGTACGAAATCTCCGACGAGAAAAAACCAAACGACCGACAATTTAGAAAGGCCAATTCCGGAAATTAAATTAAGGCGGAAAAAGAAAATTTGGCTAAGATAGTTTCCGTTCGAAATAATCTGGAAAAATATACTGACTGGTAAAAATAAACTTAGAAGTCCGATGACAAATTTTAAAATTTCTTTTCTTTTGTAAATTATGTAATACACGAGAGCCCCGGCAATCGGAAACGGAGAATAAAGTCTTGTTAAAAGCGCGAGGCTTCCAAAAACTCCGGCGACGAAAGGTTTATCCTCTTCTATAAAATAAGTCATCCCCAAAATAAAAAAAGTTGTAACTGAAATTCCGGTTAAGTAGTCGGTTGTTAAAAGAACTAAAAAACTAAATAAAAATAAAAGGGAGGCGGTAAGCCCCTGCCACTCGCCGAATTTTTTCTTCATAAAAAGGTAAATAAAAATTGAACTTCCAATTACTGCAACTATCGGGATAAATTTAAGTAAAATTATATTTTTCCCAAAGAATATCTCAAAAAAAGAAAGAAAGTATATCTGGAATGGAGGGCTTGCAAAGAAAAAATCTTTGTATGGAACTAGTCCGTTAAGAATGAGTTTTCCCATGTACATATAAGTGTATCCGTCGCTGAATTTGAACTGCATCTCAAAAACTTTCAAAATAAAGAACGCAGCGATTCCGGCAAGAAGACAAATAAAACTTTTATTTTTTATTTCCATTTTATATACTGAACTGCAATCAACTTTTTAAGTTTCACTTTTTTTGAGGTTTAATGATTGACCGAAAATTAACTGGGGAGTTTTTTAAGTATGCAATTGTTGGCGCTTCGGGAATTTTAGTAAACTTATTTTTTCTTTACACTCTAACCGAGTCCGTTCGTGTTTATTATTTATTTTCGGAGATTTTTGCATTTCTCGTCGCAACCCTATCAAATTTTGCTTTTAATAAAGTCTGGACATTCAAAGAGCATATGCGTGAAAATTTTGTATTAAAGGGAATAAAATTTTTCCTGGTTGCAGGTTTTTCTTTAATTGTGAATCTTTTTTTCCTTTGGTTTTTTACAGAATTCGCCGGAATATATTATCTTCTTTCTCAAGTTCTTGCATCCGGTTTTACACTGGTAACAAACTTTACCGGAAATAAACTTTGGACATTTAGAAAGATTTAATTTTCTGCTTCCAAAATTTTTAAAATATTTTTTGCAATAGTTGGGGTTCCGCGAAATATGTGCGAAACAACGTCGTCGATTCTTTTTTTGTAATTTCTGTTTTTTCTTTTTTTATCCAATGGAAGTTTTTTTAATTGAGGGTATTTTTCTTCAATATCAAGAATTCCGGTGTTTTTCCCATAGGCGAGTTTATTAAACAAAATAGAATTCGCCCCGAAATTATTTTTTAAAAATTTCTGATGATTCAAATTCATGGAAATTATTATATCACTTTTTTTAACAAGTCCGGTCGTAATTTTTTTTGGTTTGTGTTTGAAAAAAATTCCCCTCTTTTCGAGGTCCTCTCTTGTAAATTTACTCACGCCCTCGCTCGGAGATTCAATTCCAGCCGAGTCGACGACGATTCCATTTATTTTTTTCTTTTTTAAGTAATTCTGAAGACAGACTTTTGCCGACAAACTTCTAAAAACGTTTCCTGTGCAAACGAACGTGACTCTTTTCATTTAATAAAAAATTGTTTTTTGTTTATTAATCTTTAGAAAATTTTAATCCATCTGTTCTTTATGATGTCAGAATCGTTGCAGTGGTAAACTTTGTGAATTATCTGATTAAAATTTAACTTTAAAGTCATTCCTGATTCTTCAATAAGTTTTTTGTTTTCCCCGGAAATTTTAAGCTGGGGAGGTTTAAACATCGTCGGATAAAACCCGAAACACGTCTTAAAGTCATTCATGCCTTTAACGAGTTCTTCTTTTGTCACGTTTCCGCCAAATTCCCTGTATTTATGTTCGACTCCGTGCATCCCGAGCGTTTTATTCATGGACAAAATCTCCCTGCACCATGTTTGATTGTCTGAAATTGAAATATTATTAAAATCGGGAATGACCCAAAGAGTGTCGGCGTTTTTTATTAAACCGGCGTCGCAGGGAATTCCGGGCGTGACGTCGTCGAGTTCGACGTGATTAAACAGTCTTATAAAAAATAGAGAGACAATTAACACAAGGGGAATTATCCATATCAAATTGAGGAGTTTCATATATTATACAGGGAGTTTAATTTTTTAAAGTCTTTTTTCTTATCTTTTCAATGGAATTGACGAAAAAAACAATCGATGAGATTGACTGGTCAAAAGAAAAAGAAAATACTAAATTAGTCGAGGCGATTTTTTTTATTTCCGGAAGATTTCTGTCAATGCAGGATTTAATCTCTCTTTCAAACTTAAATTCTCTTGTTATAAAAGACTGCATAGAAAAAATAAAAGAAAAGTATCTAAAAGAAGATTCGGCTTTGGAAATTGTTGAGCGTGACAACCTTTGGAAGGTCGACGTGAAACCGGAATATCATGGCATAATAAATAAATTAGCGACGGGCTCCGCGGAATTTTCGAAGGCCGAGCAGGAAACTTTGGCGATAATTGCTTACAAACAGCCGATAAAGCAGTCAGTCATAATAAAAATTCGCGGAAACAAAGCTTACGACCACGTCCACAAATTTATACAAATTGGATTAATAAAAAGCAAAAAAGAAGGTCACACAAATATTCTCACTCTTGCCGACGAATTTTATGATTATTTTAATGTTTCAACAGACTCAAAAAACCCGTTAAAAAAAGATGAACTTCAAAACGAAATCAACAAATTGGAGGAAGATTAAATGGAATTTTTAACAGGAATTTATCTGGTTTATTCTTTTTTGGCATTTTACTTTTTGTTTTTTTTTATTTTAATTTATTTAAAACACAGAAAAGAATTGCTTTTGGTTCCAAAAATTACAAAAGAATATTCGGTTAGCTGTGTAATTCCCTGTTACAACGAGGAAGAAAGTATTGGGGATACTATTGAGTCAATTGTCAACAACGGATATCCGGGCTTGAAAAAAATAATTGTCGTAGACGATTGTTCGACGGATAATTCGTTTGATGTAATAAAAAAATACGAAAAAAAATATCCGAATCTTGTTAAAGGCGTCCAGACGCCGAAAAATACCGGAAACGCCGCCGGAGCAAAAAACTACGGCTCAAAATTTGTAGATACTGATTTAATTCTTTTTACCGACGCGGACAGTTTTCCGGAAAAAGGTTCAATCGGAAAAATGGTCGGATTTTTCGACGAAGAAAACGTGGGGGCTGTGACAGCTTCGGTTCTTGTAAAAAACAGAAATAACTTTCTTTTAAGAATTCAGGCTTTGGAATATATTGTAATAAAATTTACAAGAAAACTTCTTGAATTTGTTGACTCAATTTATGTTACACCAGGTCCGCTTGCAATGTACAGAATGAAACATTTCATTGAAGTTGGAAGGTTTGACGAAAAAAATTTAACAGAAGATATTGAAATAACCTGGAGGATTTTGGATAAGGGATACGACGTTAAAATGAGCATTCCGTCGCGTGCGTACACTATTGCCCCGTCGAAATTTAAGCCGTGGCTTAAACAAAGAATAAGATGGAATATGGGCGGAGTTCAGGCGATTTTCAAACATAAGAATAAATTCTTTAAAGATGGAATGCTGGGTTATTTTGTTCTGCCTCTTTTTGTTTCTTCCTGGATTATAGGAATTTTTGGTTTGGGATTTTTTCTTTACAGGGGGGCAAGATGGTTATTCATGACTTATTTATCAACAAATTATTCTATACACGCCAACGCCGCAGTTTTGTCTATTTCAGATATCTCGCTCAATCCGGATATTTTATTTTTATTCGGGATAGTTCTTTTTGTGTTCGGTTTAATTTTTACATTGGTGTCAATTTTTCATGAGAAGGAGAAAGATTTTAAAAATCCAAAAGTCATTGATATTTTATCATACACATTTTTTTACCTCTTGACCTATCCGGTTATTTTGGTAATGTCAGTGTATAAATTGCTAAGAAGAAAAATAAACTGGTAAAATGAAAAAAAATTATTTTGTGTTCATCGAGGCCCTGCTTATAACGATAGTTGTTTTTGTGGTCGGATTTTATATTGGGATAAGTGTGGAAGGGAGCCACTCAAATCAGGTAAACAATTATTACACTCAGTCGGAAACGTCGTTAGTTGACATTCTTGCCTTAAACAATCTTATTAGTTCTAACAATATTTCGTGTTCAAATTTAATTGAATCAAACGAAGCGCTTCTTGACAAAGTTTACAGTGAAGCAACACTTTTAAGTCAATATGAAGAAGCGGGAAAGCTAACGAGCGACTTGGATAATTTACATATAAAATATGATGTTCTAAGAACTTATTTATGGATAAATGCAATGAATATAAAAACAGTGTGTCCGAAAGAAAATTTTTCAACAATTGTTTATTTGTATGACCACGACGAGCAGGATTTAACAAAGAAAGCCGAACAAAATGTCTGGTCAAAACTTCTGCTCGAAATAAAAAATGAAAACAAAAACATAATGTTAATTCCAATCGCCCTCGATAGTAATTTAACGTCTCTTCATGCTCTTACAAATGAGTATAATATCACGAGTTCACCGGCAGTTATAATTAATGAAAACAAAACATTTTATACAATCCCGAATAAATCAGAAATCTTGGGCTTAATAAACCGCTCATAAATTTTATGTATAATTTAAAAAGTAGAGCCCCCTAATTTAAATATGGGTTTTAAAGACGTGATAAAACTATTAAGGCCGAATCAGTGGTATAAAAACTTAGTAATTTTCCTCGCGATATTTTTTTCCGGATTTTTTCTCAATGGAAATCTTCTCTTAGTTTCTTTTTTTGGCTTTTTAATTTTAATTTTGATTTCTTCTTCAAATTATATCTTTAATGATTTAGTGGATTGTGAAAGGGATAAATTAAACCCGGAAAAAAAGAACCGGCCGATTGCGTCCGGAAAAGTGGGAAAACCTTTTGCGGTTTTTTTATTAATAGTTTTACTTTTTATAGGATTGTTTTTCGCATATGAATTAAATTTCTTTTTTTTCCTGTCGTGTTTTGGTCTTTTTATTATTTCTTTTGTTTATACGATTATTCTTAAAAATATTTTATTTGCGGACTTGCTTGCAATTTCGTCGAATTTCGTTTTGCGGGCGGTCTCCGGCGCTTTCTTGATTGGTGTGGTTATAAGTCCGTGGCTCATAATCGGAACTTTTTTTCTTTCGATGTTTTTAGTAACCGGAAAAAGATACGGAGAAAGCAATTTTTTGAAAAATGCAAAAAGTCACCGACGGGTTTTGGAATTTTACACAAAAGACTTGATGCAGACACTTTTTAGTATTTTTCTTGCAATTCTTATTTTGATTTTTGCATTTTACTCTTTCTCATCTAAAAATAATTCTCTATTAATAACGATGCCGTTTTTTATTTACCTCCTGCTTAGATATTATTATCTAATTTTAACCAATAATAGGATAGCAAGAAGCCCGGAAAAAATAATTTTTGATGCTCCGATTATGACTGCCGGAATAATATTTTTTGTCGTAAATTTTATCTTTATGGAAGTTATAAAGTGGTGACGTGCACAAGCTTTTGATAAAATGTAACCCGGTTAATAATTCTCAAACACAACAATATTAAAAAAGAGTTTGGACTTTAAAATTGTATGAATCAGTGTTACCTGTGTGCCACGACGGACGAAAAAGCACTATTATACGAAGGAATTCATAAATCTAAAGGAATTGTTCATGTCTGTCGAAAGTGTTATTTCAAAGACAAATTAGTTCTTATAGATAAGAAGGAAATTAACGTTGAGAAAATTAACAGTCGGGAAAGTGTAAGAGAACGGCTTTCAAAAATGGCTCGGATTGAGGATAAACCCTCGTCGTCCCCTGTAAAAAAAGTTTATGAAAATTATGAAAACGTTCAGTTGAAAAATATTGTTGAAAAAAATTTCAAAAAAGAAATTTTAACAAAATCAAAACCTCCGGAGGATTTGGTTGACAATTTCCATTGGGTTGTTATGAGAAAAAGAAGGTCAAAAAAAATTTCAAAAGAATCTCTTGCCGAGATGGTCCAGGAGCCGTTGATTGCAATTGAAAGTCTTGAAAAAGGGATTCTCCCGGGAGATTACAAGCCATTAATTAAAAAAATTGAAACTATTCTTGAAATAAGAATTTCAAAAAATAACAATTTTGATAATAACAGTATATTTATTGAATCAAAAATTCCCTCGGGAATTTTAATTGAGGACTTAAGAAAAGAAACCAAGAAAGAAAAAGAAAAATATATTGACGCAAGCGCGATTAGTCTGGATAAGATAAATGAAATTTATGGAGTTCCAAGTGAAGCGCAAGACGAGAATCCTCAAAAAGAAGATAATAAAAAAAAGAGTTCTAAAAAGGATTTGTCCGACGAAGACATTTCAAAACTTGTTTGGGGAAAATGAAATTTAAACTAAAAGTTCATGCTAATTCGTCGCGGGAAAAACTCGTCAAGCTTTCTGAAGCCGAGTTTGAAGTTTGGACAACGGAAAAACCAATCGACGGTCGGGCTAATAAGTATCTGGAAAAATTTTTAAGAAAAGAATTCGGTCGTCCGGTCAAAATCGTTTCGGGTTTTAAATCCGCAAATAAGATTTTTGAATTTCTTGATTAATTATTTAAACTAAAATTTCTTACTCCTTCTATGAAAGCCCTTTCTTTAAAGCAACCGTTCGCGGAACTCGTCGGTATTAACGTTTACGAAAGTGAAGAAGAACACATGGAAGACAGAAAAAAATATCTTAACAGACCTTTCGTCAACGGAAAATTAAATTTTTGGAATTTTGAAACAAAATGAAATACGAATACTCTGAAAGCCTTCAGCTTCTCGCCGAAGATATAGCAACAAGAATTTTTCCCCATATAAAAATTGAAAGAATTAAATGCTTTAGAAGTTATGGCTCGTCGACGAAGCATA
>DAIENA010000009.1:14637-22122 GCA_027341315.1 archaeon
ATACAATAGCAAGATGTCACGCGCTTGGAAAGTTATTACAGGAGGCAATGAACGTTCCGGCATTTTATGCTCTTGAATTCCTCGGAGAAAAATTTAACAAAATGAGTCATGAGGAAAAAACAAAGGTAATCATACACGAACTTATGCACATTCCGGAAACTTTTGGCGGAGGTTTCAAGAATCACAACGTCGTGACGGAACGAAACGTGGAAGAGTGTTACAAAGTTTATACAGAATGTGCCAGAGAAGGAAAAAAAGTTGATTGGTTTCGTATTAGAAAAAAAGGGAGAAGATAATATGGGAAAATGGTTTTGGAAAACAAAAAATATTGAACTCTACGTCGAAAAAAAGAAAATTTGTTTTGAAGTTAAAGTTGTCCCATTCTGGTATGAGGGTTTTGGTTTGATGTTTAAAAATAAGAAAAATGCAAAACCACTATTGTTTGATTATGCATTTTCAACGAGAATGAGCATTTTTTCGTTCTTTATCCCGTTTAATTTTCTTGCAGTTTGGATTAATAAAGACAATAAAATTATTGAATTGAAAATAGTTAAACCCAATACTCCGAAGGTTAAGCCAAATAAAAAATTTAAAAAATTAATTGAAATCCCGATGACAAAAAATTATCAAAATGTTACAAGTTTTATTTTTAATAATTCAGACAAAATGCTGAAAATAAAAATTTTGTAAAATTTTTTAATTTACCGTCGGTAAAATCATAAAATAACGTTAAATTATCTGTTCACAAGTCTTGTAAATTTTTGGATTTCCCGTCGGAAAAAGAAAGATTTAAATAGGAGTTTAGTTTTATTACAGAGAAAGAAAATTCCGTTAGGGAATTTATACTTGCTAAAAAGGAGGTGAAGACATGGGAAAAGTTATTGTAAAGAATGTTGTTAAGAGAAAGCCTGGACACCTTTACTACGTTGATGGAAAAGGAAACGTTTGTGAGGCTGTGATGGCAAGAGGCGGTAAGAAAAAAAAGGCTTCTAAGAAAGCAACAAAGAAGAAGGCTTCTAAAAAAAGAAAATAATATTTTATAAGTTCTGGGTAAAGAGGTGATATTATAGGGGCTTACCCCGAACGAATTTTATTTTTGTTTTTATTATTTTTTGTTTGTGTTTTTTCTCCTCGGATGATTTAGGTGGTTTTTGATTGGTTAATTTTAAATAATTGTTTCTATTATGGTTTTTCATGGTAACAATTCTTGGAATCGAATCGACCGCGCACACGTTTGGCGTCGGAGTCGTAAGAAACGGAAAAGTTATTTCTAACGTGAGAGACATGTACACGACGGAGTCGGGCGGGATTATTCCAATGGATTCGGCAAAACACCATCGGGAGGTTTCTGAAAAAATTTACGAAAGAGCATTAAAGGAAGCAAAAGTCGACGAGAACGAAATTGATGCAATCGCATTTTCTCAGGGTCCGGGTCTTCCTCCTTGTTTAATCGAAGGAATAAAATTTGCAAAAAAATTATCCGAAAAATTAAATAAACCGCTCGTTCCGGTGAATCACTGTGTTGCGCATTTGGAGATTGGAAAAGCGACGGGTGCAAGAGATCCGGTTTTGTTATATTGCTCCGGCGCAAATACCCAGGTAATAAGTTACGCGTCGGGAAAGTACAGAATTTTTGGAGAAACTCTTGACACAGGAGTTGGAAATTTTATTGATAATTTTGCACGAAAACTGGGAATCGGATTTTCCAGGCGGACCAAAAATTGAAAACCTGGCAAAGAAAAGTGAAAATTATGTTGAATTGCCTTATACTGTTAAAGGAATGGATGTTTCATTCTCAGGAATTTTGACAAATTTAAAACAAAAGTTTGAGAGCGGAAAATATTCTCTTGAAGATTTATCTTTTTCACTTCAGGAAACCATTTTTGCAATGCTTGTCGAAACGTCCGAGAGGGCGCTTGCCCACGTCGGTAAAAACGAACTCGTTTTAGGAGGGGGTGTTGCCTGTAATTCCCGGCTCCAGGAAATGGCAAAAAAGATGTGCGAAGAAAGAGGGGCAAAATTTTTCTGTCCGGAGCGTCCGCTTTTGGTCGACAACGGTGCTATGATTGCATATCTTGGCGAAACGATGTTTAATTCGGGAATAAAATTCTTGGGAAAAAAGATTGAATCGCTCGATATAAAACCCCGTGAACGAACCGACGACGTCGACGTTAAATGGAAAAAATAAATTTTTATTTTTTCAAAATCTCCCTGACCCGATATTGAACAATTTTTCTGACTAAATCAAAAGGTATGGGTTTATCTAATGGAAACTGAATCGCTCCTTTTGTGGTTTTATATTCAGATAATTCTTTTTTGAAAGCAACAATTGCCGACGGGGTTGGAAAAAATCCAATATGATTTTTGAATGCTGCAAAATGCACCAAATTATTTTCTTTTAACTTAAATGTTGGAATTCCATAACCTATTGTCTCTACAGAATCCAAAGACAACTCTTTTATGGTTCGTTTCATTTTGTTTAATAATTTTTGCGTCTCCTTCGGGAATCTCGAAATATAATTATCAATTGGCGTTTCTTTTAGTTTGTGCAGATTCATTATGAACAATAGAAAAAAGGATAAATAAATATACCTATTTTATTCACAGAATATTTTGAGTTGGTCCCATCATACATTTTTTCAAATTTATATTCCAAATAAACTAATTCCGTATTTCACAAGAAGAGCACCAAGAATTCCGCTTGTTATATTCCCAAGAAATAAAAATAGAATTACTGATTTTTTTTCATGACCAATAATTCCAAGTGAGACTGCGGCAATTTCATTGGGGAGAGGGGTGAGTCCGACATATAAATAAAAAATTAAATTTATCATCCACTTTGGTTTTCTATAAATTAATTTTTCAAATTTTTCAAATTTTTCTTTAAATTTGTCCGGGGCTTTTTTTGCGGCGCTGACTAATATAAAAAATACGATAGTGTCGCCGATTGTAATCCCTAGCCCTCCGCAAATTCCAAGAATTACAGGATTTAATCCGCCGGCTGCAAGAGTCGTCAGCGCTATAAAATACGAAGGACCCGTAAACGTCGACGCTCCGCCGAGCGTTCCGATTAAAAATAAAATAATGTAACCGTTTGTTGCCCCGATTTTTGCGACAATCAATTGTGGATTTATATATTTAAATAAAGCAATCCATCCCGCAATTAATATAATAAAAATAGAAAAACCAAGTATATTTTTTGTCCTTCTTTCCATTCTTTTTAGAGTTTTCATTTATTTATAATCTTAATGAATTTGTGGGTACTTTTTTCGTCTCAAAATTTTCTTTAAGAAAACTTTATAAACTGAATTTTGTCTAATATTTGTATCGGATGAACACTAGTTCAGATGAAGAGCCTTGTGTTCTTTTCCGTAAATTAAATACGACGACAAATTAAAATGGACGGCTACCAAATTATTGAAAAAGCAAAGCGAACAGGAAAGATTGAAAAAGGAACTAACGAAGTAACTAAAGCAATCGAGAGAGGAACCGCAAAACTTGTTGTTTACGCAAAAGATGTTGAGCCAAAAGAAATTGTTGCTCATCTGCCTCTTTTATGCAAAGAGAAAGGGATACCCTGTCTTGAAGTTGACAACAAACAAAAGCTCGGCGTTGCAGCACAACTACCGGTCTCGGCTTCTTCTATTGCAGTTATTGTTCCTGGTGATGCTGAAAAAGACATCGCTTCATTAAAAAAATAAATTAATATTTAAGATGGGAATAAGTATAGATAAACCGGTTAGCGAAAGTTTAGGAATTTTTCCTAATTTGGACGTGAGGAAAGTAGATTTAGAAAAATATTCTCCGGTGGGAAATTTTGACAAAAATTTAGTAAAAACTTATTTTGAAGAAAATCTTGACAATTCTTTTTACAGGATAAATGAGGGTTATTTTCTAAAGATTATATCAAAAGATAAAACGTCTGGTTTTGTTTTTGCAGGAGAATTACAAGTGGACCGGAATCATGCCGAAAGATTAGATAAAATTATTGAATTTGCACCAAATTCTAAATTATCATTAAAAAGAAAATTTTATGATTATGATAAAGGAATTTCAGGTTTTTCATGGGAGAAGTCTAATTAACCATGGCAAAGAATCAACAGGCAAAACAGGGAAAGTCACAGGCTTCAAAAGGAAGTGACAAAATTTTAGGAGAGGTTGTCCCGGCGACCGTCAAAGAACTTCTCGGACGAACCGGTTTTCGTGGCGAAATCACTCAAGTTAAAGTTCTCGTCGAATCGGGAAAAGACAAAGGGCGGGCAATGAGGCGAAACGTTCGTGGCGCCGTTCGTGTCGGCGACGTTTTGATGCTGCGTGAAACCGAAATTGAAGCAAGAAGAATCAAATCAAGTATTACTAAAGGGAGTTACAGTTAAATGTTAGACAAATTTTTAAAACCAGGAATGCAGGTTAAAAGTATGAAAGATTTAGATTATTTGTCTGAGGAAATACAAAGTTTTTTTAATAATGAAGTGAATGTAAGAGAAAATCCTATTTTTTCATTGCAAATTACCGGACGTAAAGAGAATCTTATTGACTCTGAGGATTTAGTTAAGGAGATGCATAAAAATAATAATTTTCCGGGATATACTGTTGACGTTTATTTAATTAAAGAAAAACTCTTTGGCACCGAGCACGAACAGTATAAGTTGTCAATTGAATTTGATAGGAATCATTAAAATGCCTAAATGTATTTATTGCGAACAGAATTACGAATTCCCAAGAGGATTAACTCTTGTTATGAAAGACGGAACCGTAAACCACTTATGTTCTTCAAAATGCAGAAAAAATATGCTGATGGGCCGAAGAAAAGTTAGATGGCTTCCAAAAAACTTAAAACTTAATCCTAAAAATAAAATCAAAACAAAAAAGAAATAAATGGTCATAAGATTGAGGGGTGTGGGAAAAATTAACTCCTTAGTCAAAAAAGTTTTGGATTCTAAAAATGATTTTTTGGAAATTGAAGGTGAAGAGATGATTGAAAATTTTTATAATTTTGCAGACTATCTTATTGATGTCATAAAAAAAGTTCCGCACGACTTTAAAGAGAATTTTTACCATAAAACTGGTTGGTAATTTCAATAAATTCATCCAATTTTTGCCTATTGTTTTTTAATTATATTTTTTATCTGAAAAATCAGGCTGTTGTCCCTCTCCCGTCGATAAATGCCATTTTTTAACATAAAACTTTATAAACTAACTTTACTTTTTTGGTGTGTAAAATTGACAAAAATTTTACCTAAAAATGGGGGAGAAAAACCTTATTTTAATTTAAAAAATTAATAAAAATGGCACCGGAAAATCAAGGAAAAAAATATGATGCTGAAAGCATAAAAGTTCTTGAGGGGCTCGAAGGGGTGAGAAAGAGACCTGCCATGTATATCGGCGGAACGGACAAGCAGGGGCTTCATCATCTCGTCTCCGAACTTTTAGATAATTCAATTGACGAAGCATTGGCCGGCTACTGCGACACGATAAACGTCGTTATTCACAAAGACGGCTCGTGCTCGGTTGAAGACAACGGTCGTGGAATTCCGGTCGGTATACATCCGACCTATAAAATTCCGGCAGTTGAAGTTGCTTTAACAAAACTGCACGCCGGGGGAAAGTTCGACAAAGATTCCTACAAAGTTTCAGGAGGCCTTCATGGAGTAGGGGTTAGTTGTGTAAATGCATTATCGGAAAAATTATATGTTAAAATAAAACAGGAGGGAAAAGTTTACGAGCAGGAATATTCGAGAGGAACCCCGACAACAAAACTAAAAGTTATAGATAAATGCCCCGAAAAAGAAACCGGAACTCTTGTCAGGTTTTACCCGGACCCTCAAATTTTTTCAACTTTAGAATTTGATTATAAAGTTTTACAAAATCGTTTCAGAGAAGTTGCTTTTTTGAACGCAGGACTTAAAATAATTCTCAAAGACGAAATTAAAGATAAGACTGAAGAGTTTCACGCGGAAGGGGGAATAATGGATTTTGTAAAGTGGTTAAATAAATCAAAAGAAGTTCTTCACCCAAAGCCCATATATTTCAAAAAAGAAGTTGACAATGTTTCAATTGAAATAGGAATACAGTATAATTCCGGATATCAGGAAAATATTTTTGGGTTTGTTAATACTATAAACACCGTCGAGGGGGGAACCCACGTTTCGGGTTTGAAGACCGCTTTAACGAGGGTGATTAACGATTACGTCAAGAAAAAAAATCTCTTAAAAAACGGAGACACTCTTATGGGTGAAGACGTTCGTGAAGGTTTGACTGCGATAGTCAGTCTAAAAATTCCGGAGCCGCAGTTTGAGGGGCAGACAAAAAGTAAACTTGGAAACTCCGAAGTTAAAGGGTATGTCGACTCCGCGACAACTTTATTTTTATCGGAATTTTTCGAGGAAAATCCGTCGGTGGCTAAAGCCGTCGTCCAGAAGTCATTAGATTCAGCGAAGGCAAGACTTGCTGCAAAGAAAGCAAAAGATTTGGTGAGACGTAAAAATGCATTTTCCCTCGGCGGTCTTCCGGGAAAACTTGCGGACTGCTCAAGTAAAAAGTCAGAGGAGTCGGAATTGTATTTAGTCGAAGGTGAATCGGCCGGCGGTTCGGCAAAAAACGCACGTAACAAAGAGAATCAGGCGATTTTAAGCCTCAAAGGTAAAATTTTAAACGTCGAAAAAGCAAATCCCTCAAGGGCGCTTTCATCCGAAGAAATAACAAATATGATTACGGCAATCGGAACCGGCGTCGGGGAAAGTTTCGAAATTTCCAAATTAAGATACAGAAGAATTATAATTATGACGGATGCGGACGTCGACGGCGAGCACATAAAAACTTTACTTTTGACTTTTTTCTTCAGGTTTATGCCCGAATTAATTGAGAAGGGCCACGTCTATGTTGCAATGCCGCCGCTTTACAGAATAAGAAAGAAAAAAGATTATTACGTTTATTCCGACGAGGAATTAAAAAAAGAAACTTCCGGGGCTGACAACCCTAATGTTACAAGATTTAAAGGGCTTGGAGAAATGGATTTAAACCAGCTTTGGGATACAACAATGAATCCTAAAACAAGAAAAATAAAAAGGATTTTTATCGAGGACGCCGTCGAAGCGGATCAGGTTTTCTCGATGCTGATGGGAGACGACGTGCAAGGGAGGAAAGACTTCATCGCCGATAACGCGCACGAAGCTAGTCTTGATATTTAAAGATGAATTACATAATAATAAAAACAACTTTTGAAAATAAGAAAGACGCAGAAGAGATTGCTAAAAAATTAATTGAGTCTAAATTAGGAGCGTGTGTTCAAATTTCAGAAATTGAAAGTTATTATAAATGGAATGGTAAAGTCGAAAATTCCAAAGAATATAAAGTCGAAATAAAAACAACCGAAGAAAATTACAAGAAGATTGAAGAGTTAATATTAAAAAATCATAAATATGAAATTCCGGAAATTGTTTCATACAAATTAAACAATGGAAGCAAAAAATATTTAGATTGGAT